>VBCL01000320.1:3453-12024 GCA_005888865.1 Betaproteobacteria bacterium
CTTGCTCGAGCGTCGTCCTCTGTGAGGCGGTGAGGGTGGCGCCGAGATGTTTCGCAATGTACCAGTCCGGAAACAGATCGAGCTCGCGCTGGAGCAGCGCCCGATCGTACGGCGGCAGCGCGCCCTCGCGGCTGGAAAGCTGCCAGCGCACGAGCGCCGCGCACGCATCGCCGTACAGCGCCGTTGCGCTCGCCGGGTCCAGGGCACCCAGATAGGTACGGGTGCCGAGGTCGGTGAGCAGCAGAAAGCCGCGATCGAGATCGGCCGCCAGGATCGCCGGAGCGTGCACGCCCGAGGCCGTGAGCAGCCGCGCCACCGCAACATACGGGCCGCAATTCTCCTGCGGCGGCGGCGCATCCATTGCGATCAGCGTCATCGCGCGGTCCTGGCGGCCGGGAACGGTCACCGACTCGGTCAACGTGACCCGGAAATAGCGACGGAAGCTCGCGTCCTCGGATGCGGGCGCAAGCGCTGCCGCGGGCGCGGGCAGGACGCCTGAGAGCCAGGCCGAGAGCGCAGCGAGGCGTGCGTCTCCGGCGTTGTTGTCTGCGCGGGAGTTTTCCATCGTGAGGTACACTACGCGGGCGCATTTTAGCATCCGCCTCACATCCGCCCCGAGTCGATCCTCCGATGTCGCGTGGTCTCTCTTTTGTCTGCCTCGCGCTGTTCGCCTTCGCCTGCGGCGGCGCAGCGGCGCAGACGCCGGCGGACGAAGCTTCGGCACCACCGCCCCGGCTGAAGCCGGCGCAAACGCTCGAGCCGCCGCCGCTCAAACCGCCGCAAACGATCAAGCTCACCGCCGATCGCGAGACCATCTTCCTTCGCGCCGACCGGCTCGAAGGCACGAGTCAGAAAGCGATCGAAGCGAGCGGCAAGGCCGAGCTGCGCACGCGGCGGCAGACGGTCCTCGCCGACTGGCTGCGCTACGACGTCGAGACCGACGAGGTTTGGGGCAAGGGCGACGTGCTGGTCCGGCGCGGCATCGACTGGATCACCGGGCCGGAGGCGAAGTTCAAGCGCGACACCGAGGTTGGTTTTTTCGCCAAGCCGGAGTTTCACGTCGGCGAGAACGCATCGCGCGGCAGCGCCCGCGAGATCCAGTTCAACGGCCCGGACCACTACCAGATCAAGGACGCGAGCTATACGACGTGCGTGGCCGGCAACGACGACTGGTATCTGCGCTCGGTCGACGTCGATCTCGATCGGTCGCGGCTGGTCGGCACGGCGCACGACGCGACGATCTATTTCAAGGGGGCGCCGATCCTGTACTCGCCGTATCTGACGTTTCCCCTTTCGAACGAGCGGAAATCGGGATTCCTGACGCCGGTGCTGGGTTCGAGCTCCACCCGCGGCTTGGAAATGTCGTTGCCTTACTATTTCAACCTCGCGCCGAATTACGATGCGACGCTCACGCCGCGGCTGATGACCAAGCGCGGGCTGCAGGTCAATGGCCAGTTCCGCTATCTGTTTCCCGACATCGCCGGCGAGGCCGACGTCGAAGTGCTGCCCGACCGGATCACCAGCACGACCCGATACGCTATGACGTTCAAGCACAACGAGGCCTTCAGCAGCGTGCCGGGCCTCGGCGCGTTTGTGAACCTGCAGAAGGTCTCCGACAATACTTATTTCGCCGACCTCTCCGACCGGCTGGCGATCACCTCGCAGACCAATCTGCCGCGCGACGGCGGATTCGCGTATAGCAAGGGGCCGTTCGCCGTCCTTGCGCACATACAAACCTTTCAGACGCTACAGGATCCCAATAATCCGATCACCCCGCCGTACTTTCGCGAGCCGCAGATTCTGTTCACGCTCAACCCGGTCGAGTGGGCAGGCCTCGATTTCGCGGGCAACGGCGAGTACGTGCGCTTCCGTCAGCCCGCGCTCATCAACGCCGATCGGACAGTGCTCTATCCGACCGTTGGGTGGACCAAGCGCGGCAATGCCTGGTTCGTCACCGCGCGCACCGGCCTGCACATGTCGACCTACAACCTGGAGAACCCGGCGGTGCCGGATCGGCACCTCAACCGGGTCGTGCCGATCAGCAGCTTGGACTCCGGCCTGGTTTTCGAGCGCGACGGCGCGCGCTTCCTGGACCAGGAGTTCGTGCAGACGCTCGAGCCGCGCGCGTATTACGTCTACATCCCGTTTCGGGACCAGAGCAAGATCCCTGCGTTCGATACGGCGATCGACGACTTCAATTTCTCACAGTTGTTCACCGAGAACCGCTACCTCGGCAGCGATCGGATCGGCGATGCCAACCAGCTCTCGCTGGCGGTAGTGTCGCGTCTGCTCGATCCGGCAAACGGCGAGGAGAAGCTGCGCTTCGAGATCGGCCAGCGCTTCTACTTCGCGGACCAGCGGGTGACGCTGAGCGAAACGCCCCGGAGCGCGAACACCTCCGACCTCATCTTCGCCGCCGAAGGCAGGCTCACCGACACCTTCAGCGCCGCCGGCACCTACGAGGTCAGCGTCAATCACAGGCACACCCAGGAGCTCGACCTCGGCGTGCGCTGGCAGCCGTCGTCCGGCAAGGTGCTCAACGCGAGCTACCGCTATAACCGCGAGACGATCGACCCGACGACGGGGGCGCTGACCACGCTGAGGCAGATCGATCTGGCCGGCCAGTGGCCGGTCGGTAACTGGTCGCTGATCGGGCGCTGGAACTACTCGATCGTCAACAAGAAGACGCTGGAGGGCGTATTCGGCGCCGAGTACAATGGCGGCTGCTGGGCATTCCGCATCGTCGCGCAGCACTTGGTCACGAACGTGAATCAGGTGAGCAGCTCGGTATTCGTGCAGTTCGAGCTGAACGGGCTCGCCCGCCTGGGCACGAATCCAATCGATGTGCTCAGGCGCAGCGTGCCCGGTTATCTGACGGTCAACGATCCAAGTGTGCAACCGACTGGCGGCGCGGCGGCCGAATACTTCCCGGGATTCTAGAAGGCGTCACGCATGATCATCCGCACTCTCCTGTTCGCAACCCTCGCGCTGGCGGCAGGCGCGGCATCGGCCCAGCCTTCTGCGGCGTCGCGCCCGGCCGCGCTCGATCGCGTCGTCGCAGTGGTCAACGACGAGGCGCTCACGCAGTACGATCTCGAGGAAGCCAAGCGCATCGTGCTCCAGCAACTCAAGCAGCAGAACGTCCAGCAGCCCGCGCCCGACGTGCTCGAGAAGCAGCTGCTGGAGCGCCTGGTTACGGAGCGCGCCCTGTTGCAGTTCGCCAAGGAGAGCGGGATCAAGGTCGACGACACGCAGGTGGAGCGCGCGATCCAGCGCATCGCCGAGGACAACAAGATGACGGTCGACGCCCTGCGCCAGGCGCTGGCGAAAGACAACGTCCCTTACACCAAGTACCGCGACGATGTGCGCAACGAGATCGTCATCCAGCGACTGCGCGAGCGTGAGGTCGACAATCGGATCACGGTGAGCGATGCCGAGGTCGAGCAGTATCTGGCGACGATCAAGGCGCAAAGCGGCGGCGAAGCCGAATACCGTCTAGCGCACATCCTCGTGCTGGTCCCGGAGCAGGCGAGCTCGGCGCAGATCGAAGCCAAGAAACGTCGCGCCGAGGAAGCGCTCAAGAGCGTCGGTGAAGGCGCGGACTTCGGGCAGGTTGCGGCGGGCTTTTCGGACGCGAGCGACGCGCTGTCCGGCGGCAACCTGGGATGGCGCCCCGGCGCGCGGCTGCCAACGGTGTTCGCCGAGGCGGTGCGCGGCATGAAGGTCGGCGAGGTGTCCCCCGTGCTGCGCAGCGCTGCGGGCTTCCACATCGTCAAGTTGCTCGAGCGACGCAGCCACGACGAGCCCTCGGTGGTCGATCAGACGCACGCGCGGCACATCCTGGTCCGCGTCAACGAGGTCACGTCCGAGGCCGACGCCAAGACGAAGATCGATCGGCTCAAGGATCGACCAGAGGACCCAAGCTCGGCCAAAGGCGGCGACCTCGGCTGGATCAATCCCGGGGACGTCGTGCCCGCGTTCGAGGAAGCGATGAACAAGCTCCCCCTCAACCAGGTATCGGCGCCGGTACGCACACCTTTCGGCTGGCATCTGATCGAAGTCCAGGAGCGGCGCAAGCAGGACGTGACCGCCGACCGCGACCGGATGCAGGCCCAGGTCGCCATCCGCCAACGCAAATCGGAAGAAGGTTTTCAGGACTGGATCCGGCAGACCCGCGATCGAGCCTACGTCGAACTGCGGGCCGATGAGAAGTAGCATGATTGCTTGACGAATGGATCTCGCGTCCGTCTTTGCCGAGCCGCTTATCGAGCTCGGCACGGAAGCACCCGCCTTCGCGGGCATCTACACGCCCCAAAGCTTCCACGGAGCGACCAGGGTCGGCGTGACGTCGCAGTTCCTGGAGAACGCCGAGCAGTACCACAAGAGTTATTTCGACACGAGCTACTGGAATTTCCTGCTGGGCAACGCACTCGATGCGGCCGGCAGTCCCGGCGCGCCGAAAAGGATCATCGACATCGGATCGGGATCGGGCAATTCGGTGATTCCGCTGGCCGATCGCTTCCCGCAGGCGGAGATCCTCGCCACCGACATCAGCCCCCAGCTCCTTGCGATCCTCCGGGACTACCTGCGCAAGCGAGCCGACGGTGCGGAGCGTTTCGGCCTCGTCTGCGTGGACGCGATGGCGGCGAATTATCAGCCCGAAGTCGCGGAGCTCGCCGTGGGCGCTGCGATCCTGCATCACATCCTCGAGCCCGAACGTGTGCTTGCATCGTGCTTTCGCGCCCTCGCGCCGGGCGGCTGGGCCATCTTCTTCGAGCCGTTCGAGGCGGGCAACGCGCTGCTGAAGTTCACCTACCGCAGGATTCTCGCGCAGGCATCCGCTGCCGAAAAGGACTCGCCCGGGTTTCGCTTCATCGAGCGAATGGTCGAGGACTACAAGCGAAGGGAACGACCCGCTGGAGATGCGAGCTATCGCGAGCTTGACGACAAGTGGATGTTCACGCGGACCTACTTCGAGCGGCTGCGAGTCAGACAGGGCTGGTCGGAGCTGATCACGTACGCGCTCAACGTGTCACCCACCGGATTGCGTGACCAGGCGACGGTGCACCTGCGGCTCGGTGCCGGGCTCGCCGCCGACGCGCTCCCGACGTGGGCCTGGTCGATTCTGGACGAGACGCAGGCGTGTCGGATGATCTCCGCAGGGAGCTTGCCCAGGAAAGCGCAGTGCTGCTGCGGAAGCCGCGACGTCACGAGTTTCGTGCTCAGGTCACGACCTGACCCTTCGCCAGCAATTGCATACTTGAGTACGCGCTCTTCAGCGAGCATCGGCGACAACCTGCGAAGCGGCGTGGGCTGGCTTCTGGCAGCGCTTCTCGTGGCGACCTATGTCGCCATGCTGCAGCGGTACTCGGTGAATTTTCCGCGGGAGGATGATTTTGTTCAGATTCTCGCCGTGCCGCACTACTTTGGCTACGAGCAGACGTTGCGGGGAAAACTGACGTATCTGTTTTCGCTTTCCGGCGGACATCGGATCGCGACGTTGCGTCTCGCCGCGCTCGTTCAGGCGTACTTCCTCGACGGTCTGAACTTTCAGGTCCTGATGTATTTCGGCAGCGCGCTGCTGGTGGTTGCGGGAGCGTTGCTGATTCTCACCGTCGATCGCGCGGCTCGTCCGCTGCTCGCGGCGATCGCCGCCGCGCTGCTGCTTTCTCCGGCCAACTACGAAGCGACATTCTGGGCAAGCGCATTGCAGCACTTCGACGCCCTCGGCTACGCCTTCGCGGGCCTGTATTGCGCGAGCCGCCGCGGCGCGGGTTGGCAGGCCGGGGCGATAGCGCTCGTGCTCGCGGCGGCCTTTACCTCGGCCAACGGCTTGATGGCGCTTCCGGCGGCGGTGCTGCTCCTGGTCATGATGCGCCGCTGGCGGCTCGCACTCGCATGGGCGGTGGTCGGCGCGGCGTTGTTTGCCGTCTACTTCATGGGGTACGAGGCGCCTCCGTACCAGCCGTCGCCGGGCGCCTATCTGCGCGATCCCCTAATGCCGCTGCGCTTCTTTTTGATTCTCCTCGGAGGGCTAGGCTACGGCGCCTCTTTCGCGCTTGCGCTCGGCGTGGCGATCGTTGCGCTCTGGGCTTTCCTGGTTGTCTCCGGCCGGATCAAGTCCCTGCCGCCGGCATGGGTCGGATGGGCCGCGTTCCTGCTGTTGTCGTCCGCGGCGATCACCTGGGGCCGCGCGGGCTTTGGCGACCAAGGTGCGCTCCTCAGCCGCTACCGCGTGTATTCCGAGTTCGCGACGTTGCTCTCGCTCGCGGCGTTGTTCTGGCAACTGTCCCGAGCGCGCGGAATGCTCCTGCTATGGGGGGCCTTGCCGCTGAGCCTGGCGTGGTTCGCGGCGTGCTGGCGCTACGATCTTCCCCAGCTCGAAGGATTCCAGGCTGCGAACCGCAGGAGCCTCGACTACTTCGTGGCGGAAGGGCACGGCGCACCCGACGATCTTCCACCGCAGGCGTACCGCGACTTCGTGCTTGCGCGTGCCAAGGAGCTCGGCGTCTACGATCCGCGCGGGGCCCGCGCGCCGCACGCTCCCGTCGCCGATCCGAGTACGCTCCACACGACACACGCGCCCTAGGGTGCAGGTGCGCGCCACCTCACGCGCGTCGAGAGCGCGGGTTGGTCGAACTACCACTCTTGACCCGCGCTTCAATGGCCAAGATCCCGCACGGCCGCAAATGACTATCGGCTATCGTCCGGACAGAGGCCGATGGCACAATGGCATCCGCTCCGCGTTCGAGATTTGGCCACCACACACAGGCTCCGCGCGCCATTGCGGTCTTTGCGAGCGTGGGGCGCCGACGTTGCTTTGCTCGGTGCGTTGCTTGCGGCCGCAGGCGCCGGATCGCTCTTGCTTGGCCAGGACGCCAACTGGGATCTCCAGAACTACCACTACTACAACGCCTGGGCGTGGTGGCATGGCCGCATCTTCACCAAGGATCTTGCGGCGGCTCAGATCCAAACGTTCCTCAACCCGGTGCTCGACCTGCCGTTCTACTGGATGGTGACGGCCGAGTGGGCGCCTCGCGTCATTGCATTCGTGATGGCAATCCCAGCGGGCATCGCCGCATTTTTTCTTTGCAAGCTGTTGTTCCTCATGTTCGGCGGCCTGCCGCCAGAGCAACGCGTGGTCGCCGTCGCATCGTCACTTGCCATCGGCGTCACCTCGGCGATGGCTATCGGGGAACTCGGCAGCACGATGAACGAATGGCCGCTCGCCGCGCTATTGATGCTCGCCCTCTGGTTGATCGTGCGCGAACTGAAGCGTGCAGACGCCTCACCACTTGCGACGGGAACGCTGTTGCTCGCAGGCGTGATCGTCGGGCTGGCGGCCGGTGCCAAACTTACTGCTGCCACGTTTGCCATCGGCCTGTGCCTGGCGCTGCTTGCCCGAGGGCCGTACACGTGGCTGGCATTCCGCGCACGCTTCGCTGACGCGTTATGGTTCGGAGTGGGCGTGATCGTCGGTACGGTGATGGCATTCGGACCTTGGGCGTACGCCCTGTGGGTCCATTTCGATAACCCCATTTTTCCCTTCGGCAACCAATGGATTCGATCGCCGTGGTGGGAGCCACACTCGATTACCGCGACGTTCAGCTCCGCAACCTTTGGACCGCGAAGCCTCGCAGAATGGTTCGTGTTTCCCTTCGAGCTGCTGAGTCCGCCACTCAACTTCGTCGGCTGGGAACTGTACCGCGACGCACGCTTTCCTGTGACATGGGCGCTTATGCTGCTCGCCGCGGTCGTGTGGCTCGCGCGTCGACTACGGCGCACAGCGACGCAATACGTCGCTTCCGGGAGCGATCCGGTTTGGCGCGTGGTCGTCCTGTTCGTGATGATTTCGTTCGTCCTGTGGACTGCGCAGTATTCGATCTACCGCTATCTCGTGCCGCTCGATCTGTTGACCGGCGCGTTGATCGTCGGATTCTTGCGGAAACTGTGTCCGCCTCGTTTCGCTATCGCGGCAGCAGCGCTTGTAGCGGTGACCCTGATTGCGACGACGCGCGTTGTCAATTGGGGCCGTATCGACTTTGGTGATCGGTGGTTCAAAGTAGTGCAGATACCGCTTATCGAGGCGAACGCGGTCATACTGATTACGACCGGTGCCGCAGTGTCCTACATCATTCCTATGCTGCCAGCGTCGTCGCGTTACCTGGGCGCCATGAATACGATTGTCAATCCAAAGCAGCGCACGAAGCTGGTCGACACCGTGCGCACCATCGTCCGCGACCATCCGGGCCCCCTGTATCAACTTACCCATCCGCTGACGGAAGGGAAAGAAGCACTCGAGACCTACCATGTGGCACGAACGACGGCGTGCGCAGTTATCGTCACGAACATGCCGACGAGCCCTCTCGAGCTTTGCCGTCTGGTCCGCGTTCCATGATCTCAGGGCGATCTTTGCGAGGTATGCGGTGAAATTATCGATTGTCATTCCGTGTTACAACGAAGCAAAGACGATCGCGGTCATTGTAGAAGCAGTCCGCTCGTCGCCCTGGCCAGACAAGGAAATCATCATTGTTGACGATTGTTCCGGCGACGGTACGCGCGAAAAGCTCA
>VBCL01000320.1:12043-14192 GCA_005888865.1 Betaproteobacteria bacterium
ATCAGGGAAAAGGTGCGGCAGTTCGTACCGGCATTAGCGCAGCCACCGGAGATCTTGTCATCATTCAGGATGCTGACCTCGAATACGACCCAAGGGAATATCCGAAGCTCAACGAGCCGATATTGGCGAACAAGGCCGACGTCGTCTTTGGCTCGAGATTTTCTGGCGGCGATGCTCGACGCGTTCTCTACTTCTGGCATTGGGTAGGAAACGCGTTTCTTACCCTCGCCTCCAATATGTTCACGAATCTCAACCTCACTGACATGGATAGCGGCTACAAACTGTTCCGCCGCGAGATCATCCAGTCCATCACCATTGAAGAGAATCGGTTCGGGTTCGAACCAGAAATTACTGCTAAGATTTCCAAGCTCAAATGCCGCATCTATGAGGTCGGCATTTCGTACTCCGGCCGCGCATACGCTGAAGGAAAGAAGATCGGCTGGCGAGACGGCTTCAGGGCCCTCTATTGCATCGTGAAATACAACGTATTCAGATGAGGCTGGTCCGCTATTTTTTTGTCTGGTCTGCGGCAGCTTTGGTTGATATCGGGTTGTTCGCTGTATTCGCACGCTTGCTCGGCTATAACTATCTCATCGTCGCGGCGTGTACCTTCGTTGTCGCGACCGGAGTGAACTACGGCTTGAGCGTGCGGCATGTCTTCGAGAGCCGGGTGCGCTTTTCTCGCCCGTACGAGATTGCGTTGGTCTTCGCTGTCAGTGCGATTGGATTAGCCATTAACCAGGGAGTCCTGTTCGCTGCCGTCAGCCTTGGCAATGAATTAATCATCAGCAAGGTACTTGCAACGGGTATCGTTTTCGGCTGGAACTACTTTGCGCGAGCAAACTTCGTTTTTAAGCCGCAGCAATGAATGAGGCGATACTCGAACCGATGCTGCGACGCATGCGGATTCGCCAAGTCTTTCCCATCATTCGGCAATACCATGACTGCGTATTGCTCGACATAGGATGCGGGTGGGATGCGAAATTCCTGAGGTCCGTGGAGGCATACGTTTCGAAAGGAGAGGGAATCGATCCGAGCGCGCCCGAGCTCCGTACGCAAAAACTATCAACTCGACGAATTACCGTGACGGAATCACTGCCTTACGACAGCGAGACATTTGACCTCGTGACAATGTTGGCCGTGCTCGAACATGTGTCTCGTCCCAGAGACATGATTGTGGAGATATTCAGAATTTTGAAGCCGGGCGGGCGCCTGGTATTAACCGTCCCTTCAAATGCGGCGAAACCCGTGCTCGAGTTTCTAGCCTTCCGCCTTGGAATCGTGAGCGCCGCCGAGATACGTGACCATAAATGCTATTACAACAAAGAGCTGTTGCGTCAGCTCTTGGCTGACACCGGGCTGGTGATGGAGGCCCATCATTACTTTGAGCTAGGGATGAACAACTTCGTCGTTTGCGCAAAGCAAGGCACGGCAATCCGCGCCGAACCGCCAGCCAGTACGACGCGCCGATAGGTCCAGGATCGGTCGGGTTGCGCGTGCGGGTGCGGCAGACCGCCTTACTGCGGTGTCGCGGCCGGCGGATAAAGCGCGATGTGACGGATCCGCGTCGGCGCCGATCCACGAAGCCGGAGCGTGATGCGGATCTGGTCCGCGGCCGCGAGTCGCCCCGGCCAGCGCAGCGGGACCGAAATGCCCGCAGGCGTCGTCGTGAGACCCGCTGCATCGCGCGGCGTCGCCAAGGCGCTCCAGGCGCCGGAAGACGCGCGCCCCTCGACCGCGACCGACTCGAGAGCTGCGGCATCGAGGCCCAGGACAAGAAGATCGGTCTCCGCGGACGCGAGCGCAAGCGGCGCCGGCGAGACGAGCGTGACGGTTCTCTCGCGAGGCGTTACATCGAGGTAGCCGTTGCCCGCCGCAACAGCCGCGCCGGCGCTCGCGGTCCAGTCGTCCGTGTCGGGGTGGCGCGCTGAACCGAAGGTCCACAACCGCGTACCCAGCGGAACGAACGCGTGCGCAATCGCGAAGTCGCGCATCGCGTCCTCGGCCGGTGTATTCCGCCATGCGGTGAACGAGACGTACCCGGGCTGCCCCGCGAACGCACCATTGGAACCGTTCCAGGCCATGGGCGAGGCGAACCGCGCGCCGTAGTTGAACATCTCGCGCAGCACCCGATAACCCATCGCGTAGG
>VBCL01000321.1 GCA_005888865.1 Betaproteobacteria bacterium
AAGGGCGTGGCGATGATCGAAGCGATGTTGCCTCAGGCGAACGCCGTGCGGCGCGAGAGCGTTCCGGCGAGCCATCTCCGGCTGGGTCTGCAATGCGGCGGCTCCGACGGCTACTCCGGGATCACCGCCAACCCGGCGCTGGGCGCCGCGGTCGATCTGCTGGTGCGCCACGGCGGCACGGCCATCCTCTCCGAAACGCCCGAGATCTATGGCGCCGAGCATCTGCTCACCCGACGCGCGGTATCGCGCGAGGTCGGTGAAAAGCTGATCGCGCGCATCAAGTGGTGGGAGGACTATACGACGCGCAACCAGGGCGAGATGAACAACAACCCGTCACCGGGCAACAAGGCTGGCGGACTCACCACGATCCTGGAAAAGTCGCTGGGCGCGGTCGCGAAGGGCGGCACGACGAACCTGGTCGAGGTCTACGAGTACGCGGAAGCCGTGAACGCGAAGGGCTTCGTGTACATGGACACGCCGGGTTACGACCCGGTATCGGCCACCGGGCAGGTCGCGGGCGGCGCGAACATGATCTGCTTCACCACCGGCCGCGGCTCCGCGTACGGCTGTGCGCCCTCGCCTTCGCTCAAGCTCGCCACCAACACCACGCTGTGGAATCGCCAGGAAGAGGATATCGACATCAACTGCGGTGAAATCGTCGACGGCAGTTCCACGGTGGAAAGTATGGGCGAACGTTTCTTCCGCCTGATCCTGGAAACCGCGTCGGGCGCCAAGACCAAGAGCGAATTGCACGGCTACGGTCAGAACGAGTTCGTCCCGTGGTATCTGGGTGCGGTCATGTAGGAATTCGTTGTCCGTCTGACCAGGCGCAACCCATGCTAGGCTGCCGAGAACGCCCCGACAAGACGGGCCGCCGACAGTTTCGAGTCACATCATTCCAAGGAGGAGATCGATGAATAAGTTCTTTGCCGGCGTCGTCGCCGGCTGCGCCATTGCATTTGGGGGCCAGGCGCTGGCGCAGGAGACCCTCACCGTGTGGTGGGTCAAGGGCTTCTACAAGTCCGAGGACGACGCCCTCTTTGCGGCGATCAAGAAGTTCGAGGACAAGACCAAAGTCAAGGTCGAGCTCTCGCAATACCCCGTCCAGGACATGATCCCCAAGACCGTCTCGGCGCTCGACGCCGGCACGCCGCCTGACGTCGCGTACGCCGACGTGTACGACTTCCAGGTTACCGGCAAGTGGGCGTTCGATGGCAAGCTCGAGGACCTGACCGACGTCCTCACGCCGATGAAGGCAAACTTCCTGCCGAACACTGTCGAGACGACTAATCTGTACAACGACAAGACCAAGAAGCGTGCGTACTACGCGTTCCCGCTCAAGCAGCAGACCATGCACATCCAGTACTGGATCGACATGCTGGGCGAGGCGGGCTTCAAGGAATCGGACATTCCCAAGACCTGGAACGAGTACTGGTCGTTCTGGTGCGACAAGGTCCAGCCGGCGTACCGGAAAAAAACGGGGACGCGGAACTACGCGACCGGCTTCCCGATGGGCGTCGATTCGAGCGACTCGTTCTACTCGTTCCTGACCTTCATGGACGCCTACAACGTCAAGCTGGTCGACGACAACGGCAAGCTGCTGGTCGACGATCCCAAGGTGAAGCAAGGCTTGATCGGTGCGATGACCGACTACACCAGCGTCTACACCAAGAGCTGCACCCCGCCGTCGTCGACGAGCTGGAAGGATCCCGATAAC
>VBCL01000322.1 GCA_005888865.1 Betaproteobacteria bacterium
CGAAGAAGAACTACACCGAGCTGATCGCGACCGCCGGCTTCCCCAACAAGCCCGACGGCTCGAAGATGGTCTATCGCGCCGCGGTCAAGACGGGCGTGGTCTTCGATGGCGCGAAAAACAAGAAGCGCGCGAAGGAATTCGTCGCCTTCCTGCTGCAGGACGAAAACCTGACGCCGTACGTCGAGGGCTCGCTCGGCCGCTGGTATCCGGTGACCAAGGCCGCGGCCGAGAGGCCGTTCTGGAAGGCCGATCGTCATCGCGAGGCGGTATACAACCAGTTCCATGCCGGCACGGTGACCTTCGAGTTCACCAAGAACTACAAGTTCACCATCATCAACAACGAGAACGTCTGGGCGAAGGCTATGAATCGCATCGTCAGTGAAAAGGTTCCGGTGGACAAGGCGGTCGACGAGATGATCGCGCGCATCAAGGCGGTCGCGGGGTAACGAGCGATCCTGGGACCCGTTCGTTCCCGGCGAATTGGGGGCGAACGGGCAGCGTCCGGCATTCGAGACATCATGTCGACCATCGCCCTTCCGCGCACCGAGCCCGCGCTGCCCGCGGGCCCGGCGAAGAGGCGCCTGTCGCCATGGCAGGCGTGGGGCATGATCATGATCGCCCCATACCTGCTGATCTTTCTGGTGTTCGTGCTGTACCCGATCGGCTACGGGCTCTGGCTCGCCCGGCACCCGTGGAGCTACGTGCACCTGGTCGACGACCCGGTGTTCGCGCGCTCGGTCGTCAATACGCTGATATTCCTGATCATCGGCATCAACCTCAAAATGGTCGTTGCGCTGTTCCTGTCGGGCTTTTTCGTGCAGGCGCGGACCTGGATCAAGTGGCTGTCGCTGGTGTTTATCCTGCCTTGGGCAGTGCCGTCGATCCCGACGATCCTGTCGATCCGCTTCATGCTCAATCCGGAATGGGGAATGATCAATTCCCTGATCTTCCGCGTGACCGGGCTCGACGGGCCGAACTGGCTCAACGAGCCCGGGATCGCCTTGTCGATGGCCATCCTCGTTCACATCTGGAAATCGCTGCCGTTCTGGACGTTGATCCTGATCGCCGGCCGCCTCGCGATCCCGAAGGAAATGTACGAGGCCGCATCGGTAGACGGCGCCACGACCTGGCAGAAGTTCAAGTTCATCACCTGGCCGTCGATGCAGACGCTGTACCTGACCTCGTCGATCCTGTCGATGATCTGGACCTTGGGCGATTTCAACAGCGTGTACCTCTTGACCGGCGGGGGACCGGCTGACCTGACGCACGTGCTGGCCACCCTGGGCATCCGTTATCTGCGGCTCGACCAGGTGGACCTGTCGATGGCGGCGATCGTGTGCGCGTTGCCGCTCGTCCTGCCGCTCGTGTATTTCATGATGAAGCGCTTGTCGAAATGAAACATCCGACCTGGCGCCGCGCAAGCACGGAGGCGAAGCTGCTGCTGGTCGGCATTCCCGTCCTGCTGTGGACGATGCTGCCGATCTATCATCTTTTCCTGTTCGCGATCTCACCCAAGGAATCGGCGTTCGCGGGCAAGCTCTGGCCGGATCATCCGACGCTGCACAATTTCGAGGTCGTCTTCCGGCAGCAGCATTATTACCTCTCCAACTTCTGGCTGCAGTTGTGGAACTCGCTGCTGATCGCGGTCACGGTGGGGATGCTGACGCTGATCGTCGCTACCGGCGCGGCGTTCGCCATCAGCCGGCTGAAGGTGAGAGGCGGCCGGACGGTCATGAACCTGGCGCTTTTCACATACTTCATTCCGGCCGCCTTCCTCGCTGTGCCGATGTACAAGACGATGGGTAACTATGGATTGCTCAACAACCAGTGGGCGCTGATCCTGGCGATGGTGACCATCGCCGCGCCGTAAGGCGTCCGACAAGCTGCCCTACGAGCTCGACGAGGCCGCGCGGATGGACGGCGCGTCGCCCTTGCAGCTCTTCCGCCTGGTCTATGTGCCGTTGATGATGCCCTCGCTGGTCGCCATCGGCACTTACGCACTCCTCCTCGCGTGGAACGAGTACCTGTACGCCTTTCTTCTGCTTTCGCACGACAGGCAGCTCACGCTGGCCGTGGCGCTCGGCAACTTCCTCGCCGCCGACGATTCTCCGTGGGAGCTCTTGATGACCGTGGGGCTCATCTATGCGATGCCCCCCGCCGCGATTTATTATGTGTTCAAGCGCTACATGGTCGGCGGGCTGACCGCGGGCGCGGTGAAGAGTTGAAACCTGAAATAACCTCCACCACAGAGAACACAGAGGGCACGGAGA
>VBCL01000002.1:0-8696 GCA_005888865.1 Betaproteobacteria bacterium
CAGCGAGGCGCGAGACAGTACAGAAGAAGTACGGCGAGCGCCGAGCGAGGACGCAACAAAGCAGACGGCCCGCGCAGCAGTTATGCATCAGCCTGCTACTGGCCGTGGTCGTTCGAGCGGCCTATAGGGCACTGAGGCACGAGTCCCCAGTAGTTGGGGCAGTATTGCTGGCGCACCCGCTCCTCGCATCCGGGCCGGCTGAACAGGTCCTCGCGCGCGCAACGCGAGAGCCCTTCGTTCATGGCCTGCCAGGGATCGCGAGGTGCTTCGATCGTGCGCGGTGGCGGTGCCGGCGTTCGCACGGCAGGTGCCGGTTCCGGCGGCGGCGGTGCCGCAGCGACAACGGCGCTCGCGCCCTCAGGCCTGGGCGGCGCTCGGCGCTGCAGGGACTTGGCCGACGCGCTCTTTGCCGCTGGTAGATCGCCCGGCGTCCCGACGCTCACCGGATTGACTTTGGCAATGCCGGTATCGGGCTGAAGCGACTGCGCGGGTGCGGTGAGTGCGGGAGGCGGCGCCGCGGTCGAGGCGGTGGCGTTGACCTCGTCCGTGGCGCGACCGTTGCTCCCGTTGCCAAGCACTTTGACCATAAGCACCACGATCGTCGCCGCCATCGCGATGCCGATGAGCATCCAATGTACGCCGAGCGTTCGCGGAACGACATGGAGCGGCAATGCCGCTGGCGCTTCGGGGCGTGACACCACGCTATCGACGGGGGGCGCGACGGGCGGCTTCGCGCGCACCAGCCTGGGCGCGAACCGTGCCTCAGCGACGCTTGGCGCGCCGGCCGTCGCGAGCAGCGGCAATGTGACCGTAACGGCGAACGCGCGCTTGCGCGCAGCAACGCAATCGCGGCAGATTTTCGCCCCGGGCGGGCACTCCCGCCCGCAGATCTTGCACCTCATCGATCCCCCTCTTCCGGATCGCAACAGCGGCCACGCCCTTGATTTCTTGGCCGATCCCTACCTTAGCGTCAATAGCAGCGGCGCCACAACGCCTGGCCTGCAACGCCTGGCGGTCGACCTAAGCAAACGTTATGCCGTAAAGGAAGGAGAGGCGGCTAGCGCGGAAAGGCCGCGATCCGGCGTGCCTCGCCGGTCAATTCCAGGATGTGCAAACCGGTGTTCGCCCGGTCGACGATGTAGATGTAGCCGCGGTCGTCGACCTCGACGTTATTGGTCTGGATCGCGACCTTGCAGCGCTCAGTGCCGTCGACCTTGATGCAACGCGGCTCGGTCTTCTCGGTGATCGCCGGGATGAAGTAAGCCACCTCGCGCGGGTGATACGGATCACGGATGTCCACCGCGCGTACGCCGGCGTTGAAATAGGCGAGAAAAAGAATGCGCTTGTAGTAAATCGGCGTGAAGCTCTCGTTCGACGAGTGGGTGCCAAAGCGCCCGCCGCGCGTGCAGAAGTCGCCGCTCGCCTCCGGCACCGTGAAGCTCGCCACGCCGAACGGCCGCGATTCAGCGGTGATGTCCGCGATCCACAGCATCTGCCGGGCTTCCTGGCATTCCTCGATCAGCGATTCGTCGACCACCGCGACAAAGTCGCGCGTTTTGCCGTCTTTGTCGTGCGCGAACTCGGCAACCTCCATCTTGAGCAGCGGGAAGGCCGTGTGCGCGCCGACGTTCGGCGGCAGCACCAGCCGGCCGATCTCCGGATAGAGCAGGTTCGCTGGCGTCGGGTCGGGCGGCCCCTCGAGAAGCTTTTTGCGATCGACGATCTGCACTATGCCGTTCTTGTTCGTGCCGTAACCGAAGTAGACGCGGTTACCCGAGGGCCCGGTCGAAATCGGACCGTGCAGCTCGACGGGCACCTCTCCCGTGGCTCCCGGCTGCTGGCCCGCAAGACCGAAGTTGCGGATGAACCGCGGCTTGGCCGGATCGGAAAGGTCGTAGACCTGCGTCATGCGCCGCGTGCGCCAACCGCTCGTCCCCGATACGAGGTAAGCGATGCCCGTGTCGCATTCCCACCAGTTCTTGTGAGTACCCTGCAACGGCCCAAGCCGCGTCACCAGCCGCGGTTTGGCCGGATCACCGACGTCCCAGATCTCCTGATGCGAGTTGCCGAACGGGCGCAGCAGATAAACTTTGGACGGATCGCCGTGCGGCAGTTCGCTGCCGCCGCATACGCGCACCATCTGCGCTCCACCGCTCTCCCCCTTTCCCTCCTCGCCGGGAATGTGCGCGAGCATCCGCGGCGCGCGCGGATCGGTGACGTCCAGAATCGAAGTGCCGTTGAACTCGGGACTACCCGTCAGCGGGTTGAACGGCTTGGGCGCGCTCTCGGTGCCGCCGTGGTGACCGACGTAGAGGATCCAGCGACCGTTCTGCTCGCGCACCACCGGCTGATAGGCGCTACGCGCCTGCAGGTCGTGAAAGCCGACCAGCGCCATGTCCTTCGCCTCGGACGCGTCGCCGATCTTCGGGGCACCGCTCGCGCTCACGCACGCGCACAGCGCAAACACGCCAGGCAGCACGCAGCGGGCGCCCGGAATCATCAGGAATGGGTCAAACAAAAATCCAATACAGCAGCCGCCGATGATCAGCCACTTCAGGGTGTAGTGCGCGAGCTTGCTGCGGCGCTTGATCCGCTTGCCGACCAGGCGGACATGATAGACAACGCTGAATATCCGGTTCAGGACCCCCACCCGGTCGCCCGACGTATTCTCGGTCTGGCTCGCGCGAATCACGGTGTTGCGAAAGGCGTGGTTCAACCAGGTCAAGACGCGGTTCGAGAGCGGGCGCTCGATATCGCAGAACAGGATCACCCGCGTCACATCGGTCTTGTTCTCGGCGGAGTGGATGAATGTCTCGTCGAACATCACGGCCTCGCCGTCGCGCCAGTAATACGGCTCGCCGTCGACAAAAATGCGACACGCATCGGAATTCGGGGTGACGAGCCCCAGATGGTAACGGAGCGAACCCGCGAATGGGTCGCGATGCGCACCGAGCTTTCCGCCGGGAGGCAGTAGCGCGAACAATGCCGCGTTGATGCTCGGTATCGACTGGACCAGCGCCGTGGTCTTTGGACACAAGGCTTCTGCCGATGGAAGCGGGTCGTCGTACCATTTGACGTAGAAGCGCTTCCACCCCGTGCGGAAGAACGAGTTGAAGCCGAGATCGTTGTATTTGGCTGCAGCGCGGATGTGACCCTGGTCGAAGAGCGCGACCGCTTCCTCGCGGATCGTCTGCCAATGATCACGCAACGGCGCGAGCTCGGGAAAGCGCGCCACGTCGACGTAGGGACGGTTGGGCACTGCAGAGAACAGGTACATCAGCGCGTTGTACGGCGCCATCAACGACGAATGATCGGTCAGCTGGCGCAGAAAGCCGTGCCGTACCCGGCCGCGGTAATGGACGTACACCGCCGACGCAATGAAGACGTAGAGGACGATGAACTTCGGGGCGATGAGGCTTTCGAGCATGGCGCGTGTGCGGCCCTCGCGTCGGCAACGGGAGAGTATAACTCGCCGCCGGGGAAGCTCAGGCCACGGGCGCGCGCGGCGCGCAGGGCCACTCCAGTCGTCGGCCAGGAACGATTGAAGCCAGGCGATTTCGGGTGCGCCGAAATCACCGCGGCGTTGAAAGCTGGCGTTGTCGTTACTGGCCGTGGTCCCTTGTCGGCGCAGAGGGGCACTGCGCCACCTGACCCCAGTAGCCCTCGCAGTAGTACAACCGGGCTCGCTGCTCGCAGCTGAAACGTTTGAAGAAGTCCTCGCGCCCGCAGCGCCCCATCGCATCGGCGTACATTTGCCAGCGATCGGGCTCGGCCGCCGCAGCGGGCGCGGCGGCCACCACCGGCGCCGGCTTGGCGGGCGCCTTGGGCGAGGGCTGGGGTGCCGTCGCAGGGGCCTGCTCGCCAATGACGGGGGCGGGCTTAGGGGCTGCCTTGGGTTGTGCCGGCTTTTTTGGCGTCGACGCCGCCGTGCCTGCCGGGGTGCCCGGCATGGGGGCTTCTTCCGGTGCCGCGGTCGCGCTCTTCGTGGGCTCGGCCGCGGGAGTCGCCGTTTCGATCGGCCGGGTCGACGTGGCGGGTGCGCTCATGTCCTTCGGAGGCTCGGCGGCGGGCGCCGGCGTCGGGGCTTCCGCGGGCTTGGCAGGCTCAGCGGTCGCCACCATTTCTTTCTTCGCGCTCCCGGCGAGCATCCGATAGCCGAAATAGCCGCCGCCAGCAAGAACGACCGCCACCGCGACAGCCGCAACGATGAGGCCAGACTTGCGCGGTGATTCCGGCCCGGGCGCCGCTGCCGAGGCGAGCGAGACAGCGGCAGGCGCCGCGGGGTCGGGCGACGACGCGGTCGACGCCGCGGGCTCGGGCGAGGACGCGGTCGACGCCGCGGGAGCGGGCGCCGCGGGCGCGACCGCAACGACGGGCGCAGGCGCAGGGCGCGGGGGCGGCATGTAGATGGGCACGGCCGGCGGCGCTGCGACCGAGGTGGTCAGCGTCGCCTCGGCCAGCACGGCGCTCAGCATCACGCCGCAATGCACGCAGAACTTCGCGCTTGGCTGATTCTCGTTACCACAAGCGGGGCACTTCATCGGACGGTTCCTCCCTCGGGAATCCTGATCGAGGCTTCCAAACCGAAGCCCCGCGCGGGCGATGCTCTGGATCCATCGCGGCCGGAGTGAAGTCTATCATCGCCCGACTGTCGCGCGCCTGTCACGGCAAAGGGCCGCCTTCGTGTAATTTTCACGGTGATCCCGTCAACCGTTGCGCGCCGCCGGGCGCAACGCTCTTCACTCGACCCTGTTTGGATGCCACTTCACTCGACCCCGTTTGAATGCCACCATAGCGAAGATCCGGGAGCGCGTTGCGCCGAGTTCATCTCCTTCCCGGAAAAGACGCGCCATGTCCGATGCGGTCACCTCCCCGACCCTGCCACCGGCGACCGACGCCGACGGCAAGCTGCTGCTCGCGCCGGACGAGGCGCGCGCGCTGCTGCGTCAATGCTGCGCGCAGTTCCAGGCAGGCCTCGTCGATGTCCTGACGCAATCGATCGACGGAACCAACGACTTGTTCGAACACAACAAGTTCGTGAGCGACGCCGAGATCCTCGATTTTCGGAGCAAGCGGGGGGAGTGGGTCAATCGCTTCGCGCAGACCTACAAGGACCTGTTCGAGAAGCGACTTGCGGGCGGCCACCGGCATGGCCGTCGACCGGACTCGGACCGCTCGCTCGCATCGCTGCGCGTTCTCAACGCCTTCGATCATGACAAGCAGGCCGCGCTGATCAGCGCTGCGCAATTCCTGCGTCGCCTCACCAGGCGCGAAGTCGATGCACTCGACCTGCGCGTCGGCGTGCTGCTCGGTGAGAAGCTTGCGCGCGATATCGATAACCCCCTTGCGCCCGATGTTGTGCTCGACGCTATCGGCGTGACCTCACGCGCATTGCTTCCGAACGCTCGCGTCTGGCGTCCGCTGATGGAGCGGTTGCTCGCCGATTTCACACCGGCGGCCACCAAGCTATACATCCGGCTGAATCGACTGCTGGCCGATCGCCACGTTCTGCCGGAGATCAAGGCCGAATTGCGGGCGCGGAGCGAGCTGCGCCCCGCGGACGACGGCGACCTCCTGCCCCTGTTCGGCCGCCTCATCAAGGAGATCGCACCGCCCGATCTCTCGGTCGACGTCGCGGTGCCCGACGCATCTTCCGGTCGCGAGGCATCGGCGTCGCCACCGGCCGCTGGTGCCGTCGCGGCAGTGACCGCCGCGCCCGCCGCGGAGATCAATCCGTACGCTGCGGAGCTCGCGCGGGCCGTGACGGCAGCCCCGGCCGCGCCGTCGACAGCATTCGGTCTGCCTCAGCTCGACCCGCTGCTCGCGCTTGGGTCGATCTCCGCCGTGGTCGCGGCGCTCGATCGCTGGCAGCTCGCCGATCCGGGGACGGGAATCCATGCAGGCGCATCCCCCGACGAGGCGCTGTCCGCCGAAGCCGTTCCGGTCGCGCAGAACCGCATCCCGTGGATTCGCGCTGCGGTCGCCGATCGCGTCGTCAACCCAACCGACAAGATCACGATCGACGTGATCGCCCTGCTGTTCGACTACATCTTCCGCGATGACTCGATCCCCAGGTCGCTGCGCGAGCTCTTCGGGCGGCTCCAGGTGCCGATCCTCAAGGCGGCGCTCATCGACCGGGCATTTTTCGCCGACAGGAAGCATCCGGCGCGGAGGCTCCTCGACCACCTTGCCGCCGCAGCGATCGGCGCAAGCAGCGACGACGCCTATCGTGCGGGGTTCGAACGCCTCGCGACGAGCCTCATCGACGAGTTGTGCCGCGAGTTCAAGGTCGATGCCGCGGTGTTCGCTGCCGCCGATGCGAAGCTCCAGGACTTCGTCGAAGCGGGTGAGCGCAAGGCTGCCGCAGTCCTCGGCCACGACGTCGCCGAAGCCCTGTCGGCCGAGCAGGGCGAAGCCGAGCGGTCCGAAGTCCGCGAGCTGATACGCGACAAGCTCACGGGAATCAGCGTGCCCTTCGAGGTCCGCGGCTTCGCCGAGACGATCTGGGTCGATTACCTGACGCTGGTGCGCAAGCGCGACGGGCCGGAGAGCGCATCGTGGACCGAAGGTGTGCGCACGCTCGACGATCTGTTATGGAGCATCACCGCCAAGGAGCGCAATGCGCAGAAAGCGCGGCTGACCAAGCTGGTTCCCGGTCTGATCCGCAGCCTGCGCGCGGGTGGCGCTGCGGTCCAGGTACGCGACGATCGCCTGCAGCCGTTTCTGGAAGCGGTCTACCGACTCCACATCGCTGCGATCAAGCCCAGAGCGGAACCTCGAACGGCGGCGACGGCGGAAGCGATCGCGGCGTCCGCGCCAGTGCCGAGGCACTCGCCACATCGGCACAATGGGTTGCGGCGAGGCCCTCCGATGCGGGCCCGGTGCGGGTCGCGCTCTTCAACGTCCACGATTTCGTCGGTGAGATGGTGGTCGGCACGTGGCTCACCTTCGATCGAGAA
This sequence comes from Betaproteobacteria bacterium, assembly GCA_005888865.1. Taxonomy (GTDB): domain Bacteria; phylum Pseudomonadota; class Gammaproteobacteria; order Burkholderiales; family Casimicrobiaceae; genus PALSA-1003. The sequence goes on from VBCL01000002.1 coordinate 6,960, forward strand.
GGCAGGACCGTCAATGCTCGACTTTCGTGGGTGAGTCCGCTGCGCACCAAGTACATCTTCACGACGCGCTCACGTGGCCAGGCGATCGCCGTCTCGCCGGAAGAGCTCGCGTGGCAATTGCGCGAAGGCGCCGCGCGACTGATCGTCGAGCCCGTGGCGCTCTTCGATCGCGCGGTAAGCTCCGCGATCGACGAACTGGCGGCACAGAAATCCGGCGCTGCGGCAGCGGCGTGATTCCTGCAGAATCGCGCGGACTGCAGACAGCGTTGGCAAGCGACGCCGGCTCTTCCATCGATCGTTCGTGAGCACGAGGCTTGCGGTAAACTCGGCTGCCAGTAGCGGTCGTGGGTGGCTCAGGAGGCGCGATGCCGCGCCCGCCATCCCGCCGGGAAGGAGGTACTGGCTTGTCGATCTACGCGCTCAAGCCGAGATTCCAATCAATCCTGCGTCCGCTGACAGCAGTGTTGGCGCGAAGCGGAGTCACCGCGAATCAGGTCACGCTTGCTGCCGGAATCGTCTCGATTGGCCTCGGCGTCTTCATCGCGCTGAATGCTCCGGCGCGCTGGCCCTTCGCGCTGATCTCCCTGTGGATGTTGGTCCGCATGGCGCTGAACGCCATCGACGGCATGCTGGCGCGGGAGTTTGCGCAGAAGAGTGCGCTGGGCGGGTACCTGAACGAGCTCGCCGACGTCGCGTCCGACAGCGCGCTCTATCTGCCTTTCGCGTGGCTGCCGCCGTTCACGTTCCCGTGGCTCGCCCTGGTCATCCTGCTCGCGGTGCTCACCGAATTCGCCGGGATCCTGGGTCCTGCGGTCGGCGCGTCGCGGCGCTACGACGGGCCGATGGGCAAGAGCGACCGCGCATTCGTCTTCGGGGCGCTCGGGCTGTGGGCCGGCCTCGCGCTACCGATGCCTGACTGGCTCGAGTGGCTCATGCCGCTGATCGCCGGCGCGTTGGTGCTGACCATCGTCAATCGCGTGCGTAACGGCCTCGCGGAATTGCAGGGAGCTCTGCCACGTGAATGACGTGAGCGACGTGGCAGCGAGTCCGACGCTGAGGCCGGTGCTCGAAAGGCGCTTCGCCAGCCACGACGGGACGGAGCTCTTCTATCGGCACTGGCCGGCGCGGAGACCGCGGCGCGGCGCGCTGATGCTGTTTCATCGCGGTCACGAGCACTCGGGGCGCATGGCGCATCTGCCCGACGAGCTCGAGCTGCTCGATTTCGATTTCTTTGCCTGGGATGCGCGTGGGCACGGCCGCTCACCGGGCGTGCGCGGCTTCAGCCCCTAGCTCGCGTGCTCGGTGCGCGACGTGCAGGCGTTCGTCGACCATGTCGTCGACCACCATGGCATCGCCATCGAGGATATCGGCGTCATCGCACAGAGCGTGGGCGCGGTGCTGATCGCGACCTGGGCGCACGACTACGCACCGAACATTCGCTGCATGGTGCTCGCATCGCCCGCCTTCAAGGTCAAGCTCTACGTTCCATTTGCGCGAGCCGGTCTGGCCCTGCTCCACAGGCTGCGCGGCACCTTCTTCGTCAACAGTTACGTCAAGGCCCGCTTCCTCACACACGATCCGGCGAGAATCGCCAGTTACGATGCCGATCCGCTGATTACGCGACCCATCGCGGTCAACATTCTGCTCGGACTCTACGATACCGCCGAGCGCATCGTCGCCGACGCGAACGCGATCGTCGTTCCAACCCAGCTCCTGGTGTCGGGCGCCGACTGGGTG
>VBCL01000002.1:8726-29969 GCA_005888865.1 Betaproteobacteria bacterium
GCGCAACGTGCAAGGAGCGCCACGTCCTCGAGGGCTTCTATCACGACACGCTCGGGGAAAAGGCCCGCCGGGTTGCCCTCGAACGCGCTCGCGGCTTCGTCGTCCGGATGTTCTCCGCTCCACTGCAGCGACCCGATCTGCGCGGCGCCGATCGTGCCGGATTCACCAAGGACGAAGCGGATGCGTTGGCGGCACCGCTTTCGCCGCTCACGCCACGCGGGGCGTACTGGGCGGCGACGCGCGCGGCGCTGCGCCTCGGCGGCGTGTTTTCCGAGGGCATCCGTCTCGGCCACGAGACCGGTTTCGATTCGGGCAGCACGCTCGACTACGTCTATCGCGACCATCCGACCGGCACGACTGCGCTCGGCAGGATGATCGACGCCAACTATCTTCAGTCGATCGGGTGGCGCGGAATCCGTCGGCGAAAGCTGCACATCGAAGAGCTGCTGCGCCAGGCGATGGAGGACGCGCGGGGTGCAGGGCTGCTGGTGCGGATCCTGGATATCGCCGCGGGCCATGGCCGGTACGTGCTCGAGGCGATCGACACGTCCGCGGCACGCCCCGATTCGATTCTGCTGCGCGATTACAGCATGTTGAACGTCGAGCACGGGTCGGCGCTGATCCGCGCCAAGGGTCTCGGCAGCATCGCGTCGTTCGTCAAGGGCGACGCCTTCGACCGTTCGAGCCTCGCCGCGGTCGCGCCCCGTCCGACCATCGGCATCGTTTCCGGGCTCTATGAGCTCTTCCCCGACAACACCCAGGTACGCGCGTCGCTCGCCGGCCTGGCCGACGCGATTGCACCGGGAGGACTCCTCATCTACACGAATCAGCCGTGGCATCCTCAGCTCGAGCTCATCGCCCGCGCCTTGACCAGCCACCGCGGCGGTGCAGCGTGGGTGATGCGCCGGCGAACGCAGCCCGAGATGGACCAGCTCGTCAGCGAAGCAGGGTTCCGCAAGGTCGATCAACGCATCGACGAGTGGGGTATCTTCACCGTCTCGCTGGCCCGCCGAGTGGCAGCGTGAAGCCCGCCGCCGGGACACGTGAGCCGCTTCCGTGGAAGCGCGCACTCGCCTGGCTCGCGTTTCTCGCCCCGTTCTTCTTCTCGACCTACGGCCTCGCCAACTGGTCCGCCTCGCTTCGTGCCGACGTGCCCGCCATCGTGTTCGATTGGGAACGCGCCATTCCGTTCTGGCCCTGGACGATCGTGCCCTACTGGATCATCGATGCTTTGTACGGCGCCTCGCTGTTCCTTTGCGCGACCCGCCGCGAGCTCGACACGCACGCCCGACGGCTGCTGACCGCGCAGGTGATCGCGGTGGCGTGCTTCGTGGCGTTCCCCCACCGCTTTACCTTCGATCGGCCCGACCCCGGCGGCGCCTTCGGTGCACTCTTCGACGTGCTCATGGGTTTCGACAAGCCGTTCAACCAGATTCCCTCGCTGCATATCGCCCTCGCGGTGATCCTGTGGATGCTGTATTCGCGCAAAGTGACCGGCACGGCACGCCTCGTGGTCGATGTTCTCTTCGTCGTCATCTGCGCCTCGGTGCTGACCACGTATCAGCACCATTTCATCGACATTCCGACGGGGCTGGTCCTGGGCTGGCTCTGCGTCTGGCTTTGGCCGGATGAGGGCGTCGACGCAGCGTGGGCGAAGTGGCGATGGACCGAGGACCCGCAACGCCGGCGCCTGGCTGCGATCTACGGTGCCGGTGCGCTGGCGTGCGCTGCGGTTTCGACGGCCATGGGGGGCTGGGCGCTGTGGCTGCTCTGGCCCGCGCTGTCGCTGCTGCTGGTGGCGAGCTTCTACGCCGTGATCGGCGAAGCGGGGTTCCAGAAGCGCGCCGATGGCCGGCATTGCCTCGCCGCGAGCTGGCTGCTCGCGCCTTACCTTGGCGGAGCGTGGCTCAACTCGCGAGCGTGGACCTGGCGCGCACCGCGATGGGGTCTGGTCGTCGATGGCGTGTGGATCGGCCGCACGCCGACCGCAGCTGAGCTCGAGGGCTCGACGTTTACCTCGGTCGTCGACTTGAGCCCCGAGCTCTCGCTCAATGCCGGGCCGCGACCGATCGCCGTGGTTCCGGTGCTCGATCTGACGACGCCGTCCACCGAGCTGCTCGTGCGCGCCGTCGCCGCGATCGAACGGCTGCGCCGCAACGGTCCCGTTCTGGTGTGCTGCGCGCTCGGCTACTCGCGCAGTGCGTGCGCAGTCGCCGCGTGGCTCCTGGCCACACATCGCGTGCCCAGCGTGGAAGCCGCGTTGCTGCGTGTGCGCGAAGCACGCGCCGAAGTCGTGCTCGGTCCGCGTCACGCGGCGGCGCTGCGCACGCTCCCGGCCTACGTCACGGCATGACCGACGCTGCGGAGCGCCCCGGCGGTGATGCTGCGCCTGCCTTGCGCCTGTCGATCACGGCGCATGCGCTGGCGACCGCGGGCACACTCGATGCGCTTTCGACCGGCTTCACACTGATTGCGGCTGCGGCGCTCGCCTTGGCGGCGGTGCTCGGGGCGCTCGGTCTCGCGGCGAAGTGGGTTGCCATGCGTGCACGGCTCGATCGAAGACTGCTTTCGATGCTGGCCATCGAGGCGCGCAGCGGGGCCTTTTCCACGGGCGTCTTCGATCGCGTCATGCTCGAGCTGCAGCTCCTGCCGCGAGCCAAGACCGGGCGCGATTGGCCCTTGCGCTGCCGCGGCGCGTTGCGCCTGCCGTTGTGGCTGGGCGGGCTCGTCACGCTGCAGGCGCTGCTGATCGCCGGCGCGGGCTGCAGCGCATTGCTGGCCTGAAGCGCGCTCTGGCGCCATGATGATCGATGCGCTCGGGGGACGTGTGCTTTGCGGCTTCGTCAAGGCGCTGACCGGTGCGCGTGTACGCTGGATCGGGTGCCCGCCGGCGGCCACTCAGCGTGTGTACTATGCGAACCATACCAGTCACGGCGACTTCGCGCTGCTCTGGGCGTGTCTGCCGCCGGACTTGAGGTCGCGTACGCGTCCGGTGGCCGGTGCGGATTATTGGGGCGAGCCGGGCATCAAGAGTTACATTGCCAACCACCTCATCCGCGCGGTGCTCATCGAGCGCGGCGGCGGGTCCCATGCCGAGAGCCCCATCCGGCCGATGATCGTGGCCATCGAGTCCGGCGACTCGCTGATCGTCTTTCCGGAAGGCACCCGGAACATGACCGATGCGCCGCTCCTCCCGTTCAAGAGCGGGATCTATCATCTGGCGCGAAGCTGTCCGCAGGTCGATTTCGTCCCGGTCTGGATCGAGAATTCGCGCAGGGTGATGCCCAAGGGCCGGTTCGTGCCGATACCTCTGCTGTGCACGTTGTCGGTCGGTGCGCCACTGCAGATCGCTCCCGATGAAGACAAGACGGGTTTTCTCGATCGCACGCGCAACGCGTTGCTGGCGCTGATGCCGCCGCTGCACTAGACATTCACCGAGGATCATGACCGCGCCGCAGGAAACGCTCGCGATCTTTGCCAGCATCGGAGCAACGCTCGTGCTCGCGTCGGTCGTCGGCTTCCTGCTCAAGAGACGCAGGGCCCCGGACCAGCCGCACGGCGCGATCGACAACCTGAACGCCCGCATCCGGGCCTGGTGGGTGATGGTGCTGGTGATCGGTCTCGCGTTCGTTTTCGGCAGGGCCGGCGTGATCGTGCTGTTCCTCTTCGTGTCGTTCTTCGCGCTGCGCGAGTTCATGAGCCTGACCTACACCCGGCGTGGCGATCACGACGCACTCGCGACCAGCTTCTTCATCGTCCTGCCGTTGCAATACTGGTTCGTCTGGAGCGGCTGGTACGGCTTGTATTCCATCTTCATCCCCGTGTACGCCTTTCTGGTCCTGCCGATCCTCTCGGCGTTGTCCGGCGACACCATGCGTTTCCTGGAGCGTGCGGCCAAGGTCCAGTGGGGGTTGATGGTCTGCGTGTTCTGCATCTCGCATGTGCCTGCGCTGCTGACCCTGGACATTCCCGGCTTCGAGGGGCGCAATCTGCTGCTGATCGTGTTTCTCGTGCTGGTGGTTCAGTCGAGCGATGTGCTGCAGTACATCTGGGGCAAGCTCTTCGGAAGGCACAGGTTCGCGCCCGACGTTTCGCCGTCGAAGACGCTCGAGGGGCTCATCGGCGGGGTCGCCAGCGCCACTGCGATCGGTGCCGCGCTGTGGTGGATCACGCCGTTCAAGCCGTGGCAGTCGGCGCTCATCGCCCTGGCCATCAACGTCATGGGTTTTCTGGGCGGGCTGGTCATGTCGGCCATCAAGCGCGATCGCGGCGTGAAGGACTGGGGGGACATGATCGAGGGGCACGGCGGCATGCTCGATCGCCTCGACTCGGTCGTCTTCGCCGCGCCGGTGTTCTTCCACGTTACGCGGTATTGGTGGACCTAGAGCCTATCCACGCCGATCGACGCTCGATGGCGTAGTGCTCGTTGACGCCCGCCGAGCTTCCTCGGAGAATCGCCTGCGCGCTTACTTCCAGGAGCTCTAATGACCCCGCTCTATGCGTTGTGGCTTCCGATTCTGGTGTCGGCCGTGCTGGTATATATCGCCAGTACGATCATCCACATGGCGCTGCCGGGGTGGCACAAGAACGACTGCCCCAAGGTGCCGAACGAAGACAAGGTCATGGATGCGCTCCGTCCGCTGGCGATTCCGCCCGGCGACTACGTGATGCCGCGGCCAGCGGACATGAAGGATATGAAGTCGTCCGAATACATCGAGAAACGAACCAAGGGACCGGTGATGATCTTCACGGTGCTGCCGGGCGGCCCGGTGTCGATGGGCAAGCCTCTGGTCCTGTGGTTCATCTACTCGCTCGTCGTCGGCTTCTTCGCCGCCTACATCGCCGCGCACGCACTGCCGCCGGGCGCGCCCTACCCCACCGTGTTCCGCATGATCGGTGCGGCCGCATTCGTAGGCTACGCGTTGGCGCTGTGGCAGATGTCGATCTGGTGGGGGCGCAAATGGAGCACGACGATCAGGACCACGATCGACGGGCTTATCTACGCCCTTTTGACCGGCGGGACGTTCGGCTGGCTGTGGCCGCACTGAGCGGCTGAAGCACGAGCTCCCAGGTTTCCGCGACGAGCTTCTTGCCGAAGCTCTCGTGCGCCTCCTCATCGACCTTGCGGAATCCCGCGGCCGCGTAGAGATGGCGCGCGGCCGCGAGGTCGCTTTGCGTCCATAGCATCAGCTTGCGATAGCCGGCGCGACGCGCGAACCGCACGCACTCGTCGATCAGCCGCCTGCCAATACCCAGGCCGCGCGCCTGGGGCTCGACCAGCAGCAGTCGCAGCTTGGCGGCTGTCTTGGTCTTGCGCACGAGGAACACCGAGCCGACGATGTCGCCGTCGCGCTCGGCAATCCAGCAGCGCTCGAGGTTCGGATCGAAATGTTGCACGAAGCGCGCCGCGATCTCGGCCACCAGCGCCTCGAAGCGCTCGTCGTAGCCGTATTCCTGCGCGTAGAGGACACCGTGGCGGTGGACAACCCAGCCGATGTCGCCCGGTTGAGGCGGCCGCAGTACGTAAGGCGTCGGCCGCGGGTGAGCATCGGCCACCGGCTGCCCCAGCAGGCCGCCTATACTCCGCATCGCTTCGACCACGCGCGACTGCCCCGCGGTCGAAAGCTTGCCGAGGATCGCCGCGACCTCCGCCCGCGACCGGGCTTCCAATGAGGCGAAGAGCTGCCGGCCAGGCCGGGTAAGCGTAAGCGACTTTCGTCTCGCGTCGGCGGCGGAAGGCTTCTTGCGCACCAGGCCCCGGTGCTCGAAGCTGCGAAGCACGCGGCTCAGATATCCTTCGTCGAGCGCGAGCCGTGCGGCGAGGACACTCGCGCTCGGGGCATCGCCCGTCTCCGGCCAATGCGCGAGCTCGTAGAGCACGCGCACGCCCGTCAAGGGGAACGGGCTTTCCAGGTGGTGCTCGCGCAGCGCGCCGATCCGCTGGGTATAGAAGCGGTTGAACGCGCGCACCGCGGCGATGCGCTGCTCGAGGACCGCGTCGGTCGTCGCCACTTTTGTCGCCTCTTCCGGGCACGTCCTCTTTGTCGATGCCAATGTCAACCTTTTAGTTGCTTGTGTCAACTATCCCCGCTGCAGCCGGCATCCGACGAACGCCGACCTGTCAGCCTATGTTCTCGCGCAGGAACGCGAGCGAGCGCTCCCGTGCGAGCCTGGCCGCCTCGGCGTTGTAGCTCTTGCGCTGATCGCAGTTGAAGCCGTGCTCGGCGTCGTAGAAGAAGAATTGCGATTCCGGATGCGCTGCGGCGAGCTGCCTCGCGCCCGCCACCGGGATCGCGGCATCGCGCTCGCCGAAATGCGCCATGAGCGGGCACTTGGGCTGCTCGCTCCCCGCCTCGAGGATTCCGCCACCGTAGTACGGGATCGCGCAGGCGAATCCGGCCAACCGGGCGGCGCTCATCCAGGTGATGAATCCACCCCAGCAGTATCCGACAATGCCGACGCGACCCGCGGCAGCGACGGCGTCGCGCGCCGCCGCGATATCGGACAGCGCCACCTCGGTGGCGGCTCTGGCCTTGAGCTCGCGACCGCGCGCGATATCCTCCGGCGTGTAACCGATATCGAAGTCGCGCTGATAGCGATCGAACAACGCAGGCGCGATGGCCACGTAACCATCGGCCGCGAAGCCGTCGCAGACGCTGCGGACGTGGCTGTTGACGCCGAAGATCTCCTGGGCAACGACCAATCCCCCGCATGGCTTGCCCTGCCCCGCCGGATCGGCACGATACGCCGCAAGCCGAAACCCGTCGGCGGCGGTCAACTGCATCCATTGGCCCATCGCTCGTTCCTCCTCGAGGTTCCCGGATCGTTGCGCGCATTATGCTACGGCCGGCTTCGATCGAACCGCCTCCATGGGATAATCGCGGGATTGCTCGCCTTTCACGGAGGCCGCGAATGAAACGCCAGAAGCTGGAGACGCTCGTCCGCGAAATGCTGGTCGAGCTCGGCGAGGATCCGACCCGCGAGGGCCTCGAGCGGACCCCGCAACGCGTCGCGGAGGCGCTGCAATTTCTGACCTCCGGCTACCGCACCGACGCCAAGGAGATGATCAACGATGCGATCTTCACGCAGCAGACCAACAGCATGGTTATCGTGAAGAACATCGAGCTGTACAGCCTCTGCGAGCACCACATGATGCCGTTCTTCGGGCGCTGCCACATCGGCTACATCCCGAGCGGCCGCGTGTTCGGCGTCTCGAAGCTGGCGCGCATGGTCGACATGTACGCGCGGAGGCTGCAGCTCCAGGAGCGCCTCACCGAGCAGATCTCGCAGGAAATCATGGAGTCGATCGATGCGATCGGTGTCGGCGTGATGATCGAGGCGCAGCACCTGTGCATGATGATGCGTGGTGTCGAGAAGCAGAACTCGATAATGGTGACCTCATCGGTCCTGGGCACGTTCCGCGAGTCGGTCGCGACGCGCGAGGAGTTTCTCGCGCTGGTCGGGCGCCGGAGCGGATGAGGCGGCTTGCGCAAACGCCCGGCCCACGCTCGACATGAACATGGAAGGGAGATCGGATTCGCCCGCGGACGGACCTGGACCCGCCGATGATCCCGCGCGCATCGAGGCGTTGATCGGTGAGGCGCGCACGCTGAACCGAACCGGCGCGGCGCAACAGGCGCTCGCGCCGGCGCTCGAGGCCGCCGCGCTCGCCGAGGGAGCGAACGATCTCGCGAGGTCGGCGCTAGCCGCGGAAACGCTGGCGGACGCGCATTACGCGCTGTCCGCTTACCCCGAGGCGATGGCGCAGTATCTGGCCGCGCTCGAAGGCTGGCGGCGCCTCGGCGAGCGCTCAGGTCAAGTGCGCTGCCTGCAAGGCATCGCCTCGGTCGACATCTACATCGGCGACTACGCGGTCGCGATAGGTCGGCTCGAAGAAGCGCTGCGGCTTCTGCATGATGGTGCCGACGAAGCCGCGCTTGCCGCAGTCCACCACCGTCTCGGGATGGTCTACGCCCGTCTGGGCGATCTCGCCCGCGCACGCGAATTCTACGAAGCCTCGCTCGAGCGCCGGCGGGTGCTGGGCGATCGCGCTGCGACTGCGGCCAGCCTGAACAGCCTCGGCATCCTGTTCCTGCGTACCGGCCAACGGCGTCCTGAAGGCGATGGCGACCTGCGCCGCGCGCGGGCGCTGTTCGAGGAGGCGGTTTCGATCGCCGCGGAGGCCGGCGACCCGCACTTGAAGGCGCTGGCGATGGAGAACGTCGGCAGCGCCGTCGCCGAGCTCGGCGATCTCGAGCAGGCCCACTCGCTCTTCCAGGCGCAGCTCGCAGCACTCCGCGCCATGGGCTCGCGCTACGACGAAGCGCTGTGCCTGACCAACATCGGCGAAGCGTTGCGCAAGCTCGGCCGCTTCGCCGAGGCGATAACCCCGCTGGGCGACGCGCTGAAGATCGGCGAAGAGCTGAAGTCCAAGGAGCGCACCATGCGCGCCTGGCACGAGCTGTCACAATGCCAGGAGGCACTGGGCGATTCCCGCGCCGCGCTTGAGAGCTACAAGCAGTATCACCGGCTCGATCGGGCGCTGCACTCCGAAGATGCGGAGAACAAGGCCCGCAACCTCGTTGTGCAGCTCGCGGTGAAGAACGTGCGCGCGGAGGCGGACAGCTACCGCGCCGAACGCGACGTGCTCGCCGCCGCCAATGTGCGCTTGAGTGTCGAGGCTCACGAGGATGCGCTGACGGGCCTCTCCAATCGTCGCCACCTCGACGCGAATCTCGAGCTGCTGTTCGGGCAGGCGGCGGCCGACGAACGTCCGCTCTGCCTCGCGGTCGCCGACATCGATCATTTCAAGTCGATCAACGACCGCCATTCGCACGCCGTGGGCGACGACGTTCTGCGTAGGGTCGGCCGCATCCTGCGCTCGGCATGCCGTCCGAGCGATCTCGCCGGACGTTACGGCGGCGAGGAATTCGTCCTGGCCCTGCTCGATACCACGCCCGAGCGCGCCCGTGCCGTGTGCGAGCGATTGCGCGCGAGTGTTGTCGACCATGCCTGGAGCACGCTGCGCCCGGGACTCGAGGTGACGATCAGCATCGGGCTGGCTTGCAGCGCCGCGCATGCGAGCACCGCGGAGCTGCTCGCCGCGGCCGACGCGCGGCTCTACGAGGCCAAGCGCGCCGGGCGCAACTGCGTGCGCTGAGGCGAATCCGCCGAAGCTTGCGTTCGTCTCGAGGGTGCCAAAGGAACCTACCCGTCCTATGCGGTCCGTTCGCCCTGAGCTTGTCGAAGGCCGAACCGATTTTCGCTGATGCAGAATTTCGCACGTATCCTCGCGCTCACCGCACCGCTGTTTCTGCTGGTGCTGCTCGGTTACACGCTGACCCGCTGGGGGCGCTGGCCGAAGCCGGTCGCCGACGCGCTGACCCGGTTCGTGTTCTCGGTGGCTATCCCTGCGCTGCTGTTCCGGCTGATGAGCGATTTCTCCAGGCTGCCACCGGTCGATGCACGCCTGCTCATCGCCTATTTCGGCGCCTGCATGCTTGTCTTCCTGCTGGGCCGCCTGATCGCGGCACGGTTGTTCCGGATGGATGGCGTGGCGCAGGCCATCTTCGGGCTGGGTGGCATCTTCGCCAACAACGTGATGCTCGGCATTCCTCTCGCCAAGGTGACGCTCGGTGAGCCGTCGCTCCCCGTGATCTCGCTGGTGCTGGTGTTCAACGCCCTCGTGCTCTGGACACTGGTGACGGTATCCGTCGAGTGGGCACGCCGTCGGGCGCTCTCATGGTCGGGCTATATGCAGGCAGCCAAGGGCGTTCTCGCCAATCCAGTGGTCGCGAGCATCCTCCTCGGCACCGGATGGGGATTCGCGGCACTGCCGCTTCCCGGGTTTGTCGATCAGACGCTCGCGCTCGTCAGCGAGGCCGCCATTCCGCTGTCGCTGATCGCGCTTGGCATGAGCCTCGCCGCCTACGGCATCCGCGACGGCTGGCGCGTAAGCGCTGCCATCACCGTGCTCAAGCTCGCGGTCCAGCCGGCCATGGTGTGGCTGCTCGCGCGGGCGCTGTCGCTCCCGCCGCTCGAAACCAACGCCATCGTGCTGCTCGCGGCGCTACCGGTCGGCGCGAACGTCTACCTGATGTCGCGCCAGTTCGATACGCTCGGCGGCCCGGTCGCGGCGAGTCTCGTGCTCTCCACTGCGCTCGCCGCGGTCACGACGCCGCTGATCCTGGTACTGCTCGGTTAGACACGCTCCCGCGAGAGCGGGAGGCACGATGACCTTGGAATCAAAGCGCGCGCTCGACAAACCCGAGCACGTCGGGGCCGCGCGGCGGCGCGCTGATCCAGCCAAGCAGCACGCCGACCGCATTCGCGCCCATGTCAGCGACTTCGAAACTCCGATACCCGGTGAGGCGCTGGGCGAATTCCAGCGCGACGCCGAGCGCGCAGAAGCCGATTGCATAGTAGAGGCGAATGCGATGCCGCGCGTCGAGCTGAGCAAACCAGAACATCAAAGTGCCGTACGCAACGAAGTGGCCTAGCTTGTCGCCGTGCTCGACCGGAATCTCGATCGGCTGACGCGTCAGCGAGAGCCAGATCACGAGCATTACCAGGCCAATGCCGATGGCGCACCATACGCGCCGGAGGGCTGTCGGTCGGACGGGCATACGCGGGCAACGGGCACGTGGGATTGCTTACGTCAACGCGCCCACTACTCCCCGGAGTCCAAGCACCGCAAGCGTGACAGATGTTGTGAGCCGCATTACGTCCCACCGCCGCCAGAAGTTGTTGAGGACGAGTTCTATGCTGTAAAAGAGGACAATCAGCATCGCGACAGCGATGCCGGCATTGCCCATCTCGATATTGACATCAGGCAGGTTGGGCACGACCAACGCAACAAGGATCACGAGGAAATCCATCGGCGTTACACGGAATCGTTCTTTCGAAAACCGGAACCCAATTGCCACGGCCACGGTCATTGCCGCGAACAGAATATTACGGTAAAGACTGAGGTCGGCAAGAGCGCCTGGCATGACCTGAACAAGGTAGACCACACATATACCGGCAATGTAGGCGCATGCTCTTTCGACAATGTTGAATGGCTTGTGGCGACGCGTGACGTACAGCACCAATAGCACGATCAACAGCGCACACGCGAGCGCGCCGATATCTTTGGGCACACGTTCAACCAGTAAGGCTCCGAGGAAGAAGTAGCAAGGAATCGCGACCACGGCGAAATAGAACGCTATTCTCAGGATGCGCTGATCCTTGCGCAACCACTGAATCCAGCCAGGAACAACGGGAATGGCACCTTGGTGCGGGTGCCTATGGCATCGCCAGCCGGTTGCCATGCCCGCCTTCAGGGAGCCAATAAGTGCCAGGCAGAATAACCCGTAGAGCGAAAGGATCAGCCAGTCCCTTTCAAAACGGAGAAAATACGCCGCGGCAACGAGCATGGTCTGCAGGAGGTAGATCACGAACACGGCTTCGTAATGATCAAATCCCAACGCGAGCAGCTTGTGGTGGATATGATTCTTGTCCGGCAAGAACGGTGAACGCCCCTCGTAGAGCCTCTCACTCATCACCATGACAGTATCAAGGATCGGCAGACCAAGAATCATCAGTGGCAATGCCGGGCTTAGCGCAGTGTTGCTTTGCTGAGTCAGCATAACTACCAACACGCCGGCAGAGAACCCAAGGAATTGGCTGCCCCCATCCCCCATGAATATCCGAGCCGGATACGTGTTAAAGCGGAGAAATCCGACAATGCTTCCGATCACTGATACCGTCGCGAGCAACAGTCCGATATCACCGCTCGGATGAGCAAGGATCCCGATAATTCCAAGGCTGAGCAGGGTGATTCCGCCGGCCAATCCGTCCAATCCATCGGCGAGATTGATGGCATTGGTGACGCCCACGAGCGCAAAGACAGTCATTGGAATCGCGACATAATCCGGCAAAGGCTCAAGCCCCCAAAACGGAACGTACCTAACCACTACCCCGGCGTACAGAACAACGATAAGCACGGCGATGATCTGGCCCAGAAACTTGAGGCGGTAATCGATTCCCTTGAGGTCATCCCAGAGGCCAAAAAACAGAATGACCGCAACGCCGCACAGAAATCCCACCATCCGTGAGTGCATCGTGGCCCACATGATCGGTGGTAATACGGCGCCGATGGCCATGGCCACGCCGCCGAGTCGAGGAACAGGTGTCCTGTGGACCTTGCGGGCGGCAGGCCTATCGACAACGTGCAACCATTCCGCCAGGCGGACGAGCGGCGGTATCAAGACCATCGTCGCGAAAGTTGCGACGATAAAACTGAAAAATAGTGTCACCGCCACGCCTAGTTAGGGATATAGTCTGTAAGACGATTGGCAATCGTCGCTGCAAAGCTCCTCAGTTGCCTGTCCCCTTCTTCAAGATTGCCGCTGGGATCAACGCTAATCACCAAGCGGACGAGCGCACCATCGGTTCGGTTCCGTGTCAATGCATCCCAGAAGAGATACCACTTTACGAGATATTCATTCGTAAGAATGCGGCCCCGTTGCTGGAACCAGTAGTAGACGAGCTGCCTGTTGTCACCTTTCTGAATCAACGCGCGGTTGACCCGCAAAGGCTCACCGGCAACCATTGCACCCTCGACATTGCGCTGCGTCAAGTCCGCTATTTCCCATCCTCCGCCCGGAATGCAGGAGCGTGGAGAGTGAGCCGATTCGCCCCTTCGCTGGGAAGCATAGTAAGCAACGTAAAAATTCACCGGGCGTTCATTCGTGGCGATGAAATTAGCCAAAATGTAATCATCGAGCTTGAGCACGTCCAGGTAGATGGCGTCCATGCGATCCGGCTTGCCCTGCCACTTGTCCAGAGTCATTGGAAACTGGGAGAAATCCTTGCGTTGAAGCGGGCCCTCAGCTCGCGGCGGCAGCGCGGCGACAACCAACGTTGTTGCGGCCAGCACCAGCAGCGCTCCCAGAAAGGGCTTCGGGACTGATCGATAACGAGTCGGCGTGCCGGGAGCAACACGAGCGGGAAGATCAACGCCGAATACCTCGCGAAGGGAATGCTTGTGCGAGCCGATCTTAGCAAGCAGCCACATCTCGCCAACGATCACAACGGTGCAGGTCATGAAAATGACCCAACCTTCGAAATCGTGCAAGAAGCCTTCCGCTGCTGCTCGGCCCCAGTGCTCTACCATTACCCCGATTACGCCGATTCGAAGGCTGTTCATGAGGATCGTAATGGGAATAGTCGACAGGAAGATGATCGCGCGCTTCCACAACGCCCCCTTGAAGAAATACGCAGCAATGAACCCGAGGGCCATTAGGGGAAACAAATAACGTAGGCCACTGCAGGCTTCGACAACCTGCAACTTGTAGC
Organism: Betaproteobacteria bacterium; assembly: GCA_005888865.1. GTDB lineage: Bacteria > Pseudomonadota > Gammaproteobacteria > Burkholderiales > Casimicrobiaceae > PALSA-1003. The sequence continues at coordinate 22,065 of VBCL01000002.1, forward strand.
TTCCCAGATCAATTACATTCCCCTCCAGCAGGACGCTGATGCCAAAGAGCCTTATGATTGCAACACCGAGTTGCGAAGAAATAAGCTGAGATTGTGCGGAGACGCTTTGATACAAGAAGTCGGGCAGCGGGATCATGAATGCGAGCAGAAGCAGCGCCACCCATGCTTCTTTGAATCCTTGCCATCCCATGAAGGTCAGCGCCAGTCCGGCGAGAACTACTAAGAACGCGTACTGAACAACGATGTAAAGAGTGCTCAGATCCCCAAGAAGTGATAGGCCGAGTCCGACCAAGACCAGGATCAGGCCGACCCAAGAACCATCGAAGCGAAGACGTTCCAGGGTCTCTCTCTTCTGCCAGATCATGAAGAGGGTAATGCCGGGAATGAGATAGGCGTAGCCGTACTCTTCCTTGGAAGACCAAAGCTGTACCATGTACTTCAGGCTTTCGAAAGAAAAGACGCACACCAGGGCAAGTGCGCCAAGGATTGAACCCCAAGCCCAAGGCGATAGCCGCCAAACTTTGCTATCGATGTGCTTCGTAGTCGTCACGTCTGCTCTCCAAAAGCCAATCCTTGAAAGCGCGGGTACCGACACCGCGAAATGCCTAGGTATCGATACCCAGCACATGCCTCCAAATCACCAACGCCACGAACTTTGGTGCCGAGATGAAAGTCCGACGCCACATGCGGCGCGGGTTACTTAGCAGTCGATACAGCCATTCGATTCCTAGTTTGCACATCCACTGCGGCGCGCGCGGATTGACCCCGGCGTAAAAGTCGAACACGGCTCCGATGGAGCCAATCACTGGTGCGCTTAGGTGATGGCGGTTCGCTTCGACCCATTTCTCCTGTTTGGGCGCCGTCATTCCGACCCATAGCACGTCCGGGTCGGCGCCGTTGATACTCGCCACCATCGCCGCGTCCTCTTCAGCGGACCATGTGCGGAATGGTGGAGAAAGGGTGCCGCACAGCTTCAAACGGGGAAATTCGCGCTGCACCTTCTCCGATATTAAGTGCAAGACGGTGCGGCTCGAACCGAAAAAAAACACATTGGCCGCACCGCGCTCGTGCAAAGCATTCATTAGAGAAAAGAAGTAGTCGGTACCCGTGATCCGCGGTCCAACCTTGACACCGGCGAGTCTTGCCATGATCGTTACGCCTATGCCGTCGGCCACGACCAAGGTGGCGTTTCTCAGCGCCGACTTGAACGTCAAGTCCGCCTGCGCTGATGCCAGCGAGTGCGGATTCGCACAGGCAAAGATTACCGGTGGGCTCCGCCGTTCGATGGCCGCCACGGCCTCGGCCGTGGCCGCGCACAGCGATTTGCGATCGATCGGCACATCGAGCAGGATGCCCGCGTCGCGTGCACTCATTGTTTGCGACCCCTCGCTTCATCAAAGTCAGCAAGCGCCCGATCGTAGATTTCGAGCAACTTGATATAATTTTGGTCGGCTGTGTAGTTCTCTTCGAAAAGGGAACGAGCCTTTCGGCGCATTGCGTGCAAACATGATCGGTCAGCAAGTACTCCGTTGAGCGTTCTTGCCAGATCGATTGGATTTCCCGGCTCGAACTTTATTCCGGATTCTCCTTCCACCACAATTTCATCGAGGCTTCCAATACGCGATGCGACGATTGGCGTGCCGCAAGCGTAGGCTTCCAAAACGACAATCGGGAAATTCTCGTAACATTCCGAAGGAATAACCTGGACGTCTGCGTTGCCAACCACCTCAAAAATATCCTCGCGCGGTCGAAAACCGAGAAACTCCACCGACAGAGCGCCTCGCCTCGTTTGTTCCTCGAGCTCGTGTCGCAATGGACCATCACCTAGTATCTTGAGCGGGAATCCCTCGACGTACCTCCACGCCTCGAGCAGCGTGCGCACGCCCTTTTCCTCGCTTAGACGCCCGACGTAGACTGCGTAATTGCCGCCACCGAAGCCCATGGCCGGTGCATCCGGCAGAAAATTGGCTTTGACCTCCATGCGGCTCTCCGGGAGACCCCCAGCAACAAGTCTGCCGGCAGCAAACTTGGTCAGCGCGATGTATCGGTTGACCAGAGTTCGATAAGTTCCCTGCAACCTATTCCTTGAAAGCATCCAGACCACAGCGCCGGTGGCCGGCAGGGATCCCCTGTAGCATCGATACCGTAGGGCTGATAGGAGGCTAGTGCCGACGCAATCCTCGCAAGGATGCCCATCGCGCATCAACAAAGCGCCGGGACAGATGAGGCGATAATTATGCAGTGTCTGCACCACGGGCACGCCATTATCCTGGCAAGCGGCATAGGCGCTCGGCGAAATGAGAGGGAAGGTATTGTGAAAATGCGCCAGGTCGGGACGAGTCCTGCGGATTACATCGGAAAGTTCCCCGTGGGTCCGCTTCGACCATGCCCCGTCGCCTGCGAGTCGCAGGCGGTCGCTCAACGAGGAGTCGTCGATATCGTCGTTGAAACGCTCGAACGGGATCACCTCGATTCGATTCTTCTCGAGTAATGCTCGCTCGTTGCGAAACACCGCATCCTCTCCACTCGGTGCGCTCGAGCGATAGTAATCATGCGCAAGCAGGATTCTCATTCTGCCGGATCAGGCCGATTGACCATTCAATGGCAGTTCAGTGCGCCGACCCAGCGGTGGTGATTGCCACGACCTTTGCCTCTCCGGGTGCCAGGACCATACGAAAGCTTTTGAGATCCGACGCGGACAACGTTGATTTGCCGTCGATACGCGCGGGCGTCTCCTGCTCCAAGGTCATCACGGAAGCCGTAGTATAAGTTCCCTCAGCCAGGCTGAGCCCGAGGTTGATATCGACCGCCTGCTTTTCCCAGTTCAAGCAGAATACCAACCGACTGCGTGCCTTTTCCAATATGGCACATTCGACATCCTTCCCATTGGCATCCAAGTTCAATGGTGGCCTGCCGTCGAGATTCTTCAGCACAACGGGCATGAGTTGAGCTGAAAAGTCGGCATAGTTTGAACGCGCAAAATCAATCGCCACATGCTGCACGCCAGGCAAGGAGCGTAACACCGGTATGCGGTAGGGCTCCCCAAACTCGTCGACATCCCCCTGACGCTGCAGCGACACGACCTTCGTGCCATGACTTATCGCATCGCGAATCTTGGACACGGCTCCATTCCCAATTGAGTAGGGATACGGCAGGATGGTCAGCGCATATTTACTCACGGCATCAAGAGACGATGGCTGATCGAGAAAATACAAGTCGAACGGTATGCCATTACGAAACAGGACTTCCATCACTGCATTTTGATACAGCATCACCTCCGCGGACTCCGTAGGATTCGCCGCGTGGGCTAGCTGCCACCAGTCCTCGCTGGCGCGCGAGTATAGGAGAGCCACGGACTTGGGCACCTGGTAATCGAGCAGGCCTCTTGGCTCCAAGTAAGCGGTAAGATTAAAGAATTTTTCGACCCACGGACCGGCGTCGTTCTTGCCATCCGCAAACAAGTAGTCCTGTTTGTAAAAATTGATGCCGCGGGCGCCATGCATAAGGCTCGAGAAGGCAGGGCCATAGACCATGATGGGGTTCTCGTAACCATCGCGATCAAACCGCGGTGTGGTCTGCAACGTGAGAGCCCCGGTTCGCGTCCTGCTCGCACCAATCAGTTTTTTTGTTTCATTGGCGAAGTAGTAGTGGCCAAGGTAACTGTTGTGACTCCAATAGGGGTCCGACGACATTTCGGCAACCTCGCCGACTGATCCCATAACATCATAAGCGATCCCGTAGGCTGGTCGGTTCTCTTCACCCGGTCGAAACAGGCTGGTGACGACCGCATCGGGGTTTACCGATTTCATCATCCGCGCATAGTTGGCGAATAGCGTGGCAAGCTGCTCATATTCGAAGACCTTCCACTTGGCGGCGAGCGGTGAAAAACTGCCGCTCGCTGTGCCTGCGGGCACCCCGAACCTTCGCTTGAATAGCTCCGTCGATGTTGGCTTGCAGAGGTCCCTTGGTGAACCTTTGGCATCCTTGCACACAGTTGAAGCGTCATCGTCGGTTTTGGCGGTGCCATATAGGAAGAACTCGTCCCCTCCCAAGGCCAGGCCGTCAACACCAGCTTCCATGAACTCCCTGTAGAGCGTCGTCGACCCTTCACGCACGAACGAGGAGCTCAAGACAGACGGGTACACCTTCGGGTCAGCCACGCGGGGGAAATCCCAAGCCTGCAGGCCATAGGGAAGCAAGAACTCGTTGGCAATGACTCGGACGCCGATTTTATGCATCTGTGCGACGAAGCGCCGGAGGACGTTTTCTCGGTAGCCAGGCACGATCTGACTGGGGAAGGGAACGATCCTCATTTCCTTCGATCCGGAGGCGAGGTACCAGGCCAACTGGCGGTTTACGAAGTAGAGATAGTCCGGGTCGTGCGGCAATGTCAGGTACGGCAGATCGATTCTGTTGGGAACGTAAACCCCCGGGTAGAGCCAATAGCGATTGGCCCTCAGGCGCCGAAGCAGCGCTATTTTGGGCTCGTTGCCCTGCTCGCTGTAGTTCTGCCCGGGCGACCAGTACAGCCACATCGATCCGAAGACGCCACGCCGAAATTGAGCGTCGCCTGGCGTCACTGCTGCACTTGGTCCCTCGATCTTGATATCCGTCGCCCGCGCGACATCCGCCTCCAAGAGCGGTGCGTCGCGAAGCGGGCGCGGCGATAATCTTGGCGGCTCTCCGTCGGTAAAGATCTCGAACTCTTCGATCGCCGGCGGACCGTTCTTTGCACCGATGTCCGCCTGCGAGGACGTGGTACGAAAGCGCAGCCCGTACCCTGCCACCGGCGGGAACACGGAGTATGCGACGCGCTCTCCGCCCCGCCCGCGGCTTTCCGCAGCAACTCTCTTGTCGTATTGGCCCGTCCCTTTGGTGTCCACCTCGATCACGTAGTGGGTGGCTGGTTTCCTGTCTCGAGAGTTGTTCTGGAAGAGCGTCACACCGGTCACGTTGATGCGTCCCGGAAAAGTAAATTCGTACTGCACCGACATCTCGCCGATCCTTGGCCACAGCGGCGCTGACAGCATCAAGGTATTATCGGCAGGGGATGCGAGCTTGGCGTCGGTCAGATAGGCGATCGCGGCCCCGATGTAGGGCGTGGACCGGATCTTGCAGTATGGCGCGATGTTGATCTCGTTTGCGCTGGCGGCGCTCGCGCCGATGGACAGACACAGGAAGAGATAAACCGGGTATCGCGCCGAATCCCGATAGCACCAAGATGTCGCGTGTCCGTGGCTCGACGCAGCCATTTGCTACGGCTCAGGATTTACGAGGTACCGCCAGCCGATTCATGACTACGGCGAGCATGTCGCTACGCTTCAACGCTCGCGGCCGGCTGCCGCGACGGATTGGTGCGCGCTCCACTGAGTTCCTGCGAACGCTCACTTACCCCCGCGGTAAGCCGGCGACCCAGCGAACGCGCAGCGGTTGTAAAGGCGAGGACCGTCAGGAACAGCATGAACGTGTGTTCATGCAATGCCAGGTCCGAATTCGTCGTACTGCGAACGATAATCAACGCTAGAAGCCCGAGCATCTCCGCGGTCGCGCTCCGGTCGAGATTTCCAACTCTACGTCGAGAGAAGCCGCGACGGCCAAGGCCGAGCAACTGCACAATGGTCCACAATATGGCCGCAGCCCAGGGGATAAAGCCAAGCAGCCCGACGCCAACGAGCACATCAAAAACCGCTCCATGCAATGTCGACGCTCCAGTGGTCCCAAGAATTTCGGCGCGGGCCGCAGCCGCAAACCCGCGCCCAATCACGGGAGATTGCTGGAACGAAGCCCAAGCTGCTTCCCACCCTTGGGTGCGACCCGATAGCGAACTAACCAATTCCCGAGATTGTCCGCGGACCAGGTACTCTTCGGTGACGGTCGAGATTTGAGCCGAAGCCGCGACGAGCGCCGCCAGTATCGAGAGCAGCAGGAGCAACCCAAAGCGACGGTCAAAGAAGAGCTGGGTCGCTACTGCGATCATCAAACCTATCAACGACGTCCTGGACTGTGCGAGGATCAACATGCCCAAGGCCGACCCCAGCACGAGGAGCCAGAAGACCCTGCGCACGATGCCGCGTCGCAGCAGGCGACACCAGGCGGCAAAGGCTAGCACTGCGGTCATAAAGGCGACCGCATTCCCGTTCATGATAGGCATTACACCCTGGAGAGTGTACGGAATGAGGCCCCGCGATGGAAGGAAAGCCGCAGATGGCACAACCAGCGCCTCGACCCAATACACCACCATTAGCACCGCGAACAGCGTGAGGACTGTGTTGTACGCGATCCTTGCCGACGCTTGTGGTCGTGGATGGCTAAGCACCACTGCAATGACGAGAACGTCGATGACGAGCTCGGAAGCCTTCCACATCGAGTAAAAGGAGTAATTCGGAATATAGAGCGCAGAGACCATCCCCAGTACACCATACCCCAGCAGCAGGACTACAGGGCCGCGAAATCCCTGCGATAAGCGGCTAGCGTTCTGGAGCAGGCCAAATGCGGTGACCGCTGCCGCGAAGAGAACCAGGGTAATTCTGTACCAATTGCCGGTATTGCCGAGTGCCCCCGGCCGTAGCTCGCCCGTGCCCCAGATCAAAATGCTGCAAAACATGGCCAACCATGCCAGGTGGCCGGTGGCAAACTCATATCGAGTCGGCTTCGATTGCGTCGCGCCCATGGTCAGTATCCGCTCGAGCCTCCCTTCGAACTACGAACCTGAAGGAGGATCTGTGCAATTCAAATGGTTATCCTTGCTCCACTCGTGAACGCATAGAGCGACCGGTCGATAACGCTTTGGCATACCACTGCCCGATGACCTTACGGCGAGCTGCCCACGAATACTCTTCGACGCGTCGTCTAGCAGCCTTCGCCATACGCAGTCGCAGCGACGGGTCTTTCGCGAGCGTCACGAGCGCGGCACCAAGTGCCGCGACCGTGGTCTCTGTGTCGCCCACCTCGACTGCGAAGCCGCATTCGCTCGTGACCATTTCTCCCGGCCCACCGAAATCGAGGCAAACGACGGGCAGTCCGTGCGCCATGGCCTCGAGTATCACCATTCCCGCGCCTTCGCAGCTGGGAAAGAGAAAAATATCTGCATGCCCGAACGTGGACAAGGCTTGCTCGCGTGGAAGCCAGCCTACAAACTTTACGCTTTCAGCAATGCCGAGGCGGGTGGCGAGCCGCTGCAGTGCTTGCCTTTCCGGACCGTCACCGACGATCTCTAGCCGCGCTTCTGATTCCTTTTGCAACAGCGCGGCAAACGCACGCAGCGCGAGGTGGAACCCCTTGATGGGGATCATTTGTCCGATGCTCAGGACGCGGATCGCAAGGCCGGTGGCCTGCGGTGGTGGCTGTGCCTCGGCAAGCTCGCCTTCCACTCCAATCGCCGTGTGAACGACAAACTTCCTTTTGCCGAGCACCGCGATCGGCAGTTGCCTGCCAATGCTGGCATCGATGCCGATAATCAGCCGCGCACGGTACGTGCAGAGCCAGAAAAGCGGATCCGCGACTCGCAGGAATTGCTGCCAGACGTATCGCAGCCGATCGCGCAATACGACCCTCTGGCTTGAAGCGAGGGCGGTCGGGAGTTTGGGATTACTGCCTAGCGGGCCCCACACGAAGGGCAACGGGAGGAGCCCCAGGAAGGAAAAAACATAGCTGTTCACGAACGTTACATGGTGAGCCAGATCAAAGCGGATGCGACGCGTCACTCGCCATGCTTTCAGGCAGGCGGCGAACTGCCACAAGTAGTAGTACGTCCGAATGCCCCGCCGACCTTTTTTCCAGAACCTTGCCCAACGGGGCAGATCGGCATAATCGAAATGAAGGTGCGGATTCGGAGCTAACGCCAAGGCGCGCTCTATTCGCTCCCGGTTATTCCGCCTCGTAATGACCCATGCGTTATGCTCGCGG
>VBCL01000002.1:29975-34786 GCA_005888865.1 Betaproteobacteria bacterium
GCCGGGCTCCGAGCCGCCGCCCGGCTCGCAGGCATACGCAGCAACCAAGACGTTTGCACGCCGTCCCGGGTAGACGAATGCCTGCAACGCATGCTCAAGGGCGTCGGACAAAAAATTGCTTGCCTTGCCTCCGTCGGTTTCCTCCCGCATCGCCATACCGATGAGATAGATAAGCAGATAGCCGGGTAACTCGCCTCGTTCGATGCGAGATTGTTTGATAACCGGACCGAGCACCGGATCGTCGTACAGAGCTAACAAGCGGCACACGACCGCATGGGGCGTCTGACTGAGCACCAGCCTCGCGGGCATGAATACCCGGTGGAAGAGATCCGTGCAAAGCGGCGCTTCCTTGCTTGCATGCTCCCAGTCGAAGACATACAAGCGGCCATCGGCGAGCTCGAGGGTGTTCCATGGCGCAAAATCGCCGTGACACGGGGCCGTTCCTATGCGCTTCTGACCGAAACCGCTGCACACGGCGTCCATCGCCGCGCGCAGGATATCCGCCGCCGACGGATTCGACTGCGCCACCCTTGCGATAAGCGCGCTGAAGCCCATTGCCTCGAAAGCTTGCGCAGCCGTGAGCTTCTCGTCGCTGAACGACGCCAGCGCCGACAGAAACCGAGCGTCGTTATGATCCGGCTGCAGTGGTCTTTGCTTCCACGGCCGAGCCGGTGCACTCAGGAGCAGTAGGCAGCGCCCGTCCACGGCATGGAAGGCGAGTGTTCTTGGCAACACAGCCGCGTCGGCCAGCCTGCTTTCCATCCAGGCCATCATATCGGCTTCGTGCTGGAGGAGCTTGGAGTCTGCCTCTCGATTCGCTATCTTGACGTAGCTCAATACGGCGTCGCCGCGACTCACCTGTGCGGTAAGCCTACGCCTGGGACCGGGCGTTCCGGTCCAAAAACTGACGCCTAGCTTCTCGCCTCCCAGAGCCTTGCGGATGAGGTGGGCGAGCCGATCGAGTCGTTCCCCTGTTTGGCGATCAGGCCGCGCACCCGGCCATGCGCGCGACGCTGTCGGAGAAAGCACGCCTATCACAGCCTTTGCCCAGCGTCCGAGCCGTGAGTACGGATGATAGAGCTTGAGTGCATTGGGCAGAGTGTCGCAGTCGCCGACCCAGAGTCTCGCCTGTGCCGCCGACGGAAATCCGCGCCATCTCGCCAGCGGGTGCCGCTCGAGCCGGTGGGCAGTGCGGTGAGCACGGGCATCGAGTATCAGATCGCTGATGCGCCCTGCAACCGCTTCCGCTCCTCCCGTTGTCGTGATCGTCGCGGCCGGACACCAGTGCCGTATCTCGTTGCGGTAGGCCACGAGCTGCGCAGCAATCGCCGAAATCGACAACTCCGCCTTGCGGGCACGGATAACCTCAGGCTCATCGGTGAGCAGGACGACGAGATCCGGGGATGGAACGCACCGGCGAGCCAGGCGCATCAACCATCTCGGCACCGAAAAGCCATATCGGGCAGGGCTCACGAGAACATCAGGGAAGTACCGCTCGCCAATGACAAGCGTCGTCTGAGCCTTGCGCAAGTAGATTCGCAGCCAATAACCCGCGACGAAGTCGAGCCAGTAGTAACCGAAGCGGGCAAGGGACACGATTCCTCGGTACCTGGAAGAATCCGGCGGTACGCTCGCCCCGCCATTCGGCTCGTCCGATGGCTTGCCACGGCTAAGTTTCGGCAGGAGACCGGGACGCCAATGGAAGCGCCAGGTTCTGCGAAATGCGCGAGCGAGCTGAGATACCACGAGACCCGCGACCATCGATTTGCCCACGCCGTCCGGGCCGAGCACCACGACAAAGAGGCCTGTCGGCTGCACGAACCGACGTGCCTTCCGCACCAGCCCCATTGCCAGCGACAATACGTAGCGCGCTGGGTGCTTGAACCTAAATCTTGTCTCGGCAGCTGCGCGCAATCGCGCGAGAAGCGAGTGAATCTCGCCGGCGGTTCGGGGCTCCAGGAGCTGTGCCACAAGCGGCCGTGCCCGATCTCCGAACCAGCCTCGTACATCGGACCACAGCGCGTCGGATGCCCCGCTGAAACAGCCGCGCAGAAGCTCGAGCGCTTCAGGGGAAGCATTGCCCTTGACCGCGCGCTTCATCAGGAGGTAGAGGGCCACTCGCTCCTTGGACGCCCGCTTCGCCCATGGCCCCGCAACCACGCCCTCTAAGAGAAATGGTGTCGGCAGTCGATAGCGGTTGACGCCCAGCGGGTCATAGAGGCAATCGAGGTGCAGGAAGCGACTGGGCGTGCCGACGGCAAGGACATAGTAATACCCATGAGGAATCTCGTAGTGCAGGCACTGGATCAGACGCGCACCCGATGTTTCCGCAAGTTGCCGAATGATGGGAAGCATCACTTCGTTCGGATTTTCCCCGAAAGCGATATCGACGTCGGACGTCAGAGCTTCCTCGAGACTGCGGTCGCCCTGGATCAAGGCATAGGAACATCCCGATGCGTCCAGCGTCTGCATGATGGTGCGCAAGAGTGCCACCGGCTCAACCATGATGGCTTGGCAATGTTGCGCGTTGGGACGCACCGGCTCAAAGGAATCCGGTCCACCGATAGGCTTGGTCGGCTCGCACCTGGGTCGATCGGGTGCTTCGCCGCCCGCACTCAAATTCATCACAGCCTTGCTCGCAACGCAATCCGCGTGGGGCTTTTCAGAGGTCCGTTACTTGTCCGGAGCCGAAGGCCGCTTCACAAGCGCTCGTCGCAGCCTGAGATAGCTTTGCTCGCCCAGCGCTCGCTTGGCGAGTTCTTTCAAATGGAACTGAGCCCTCTTCGTTCGATAATTGGGCATTTCCACGATGTTCCGGAACCCCTCGATATTCAATCCATCTACTACAGGGATCCTGCGCAGCACCCCCGCGGCAGTTTCCCTGGCCCCGTTACTACCCCACTCGGAGGTGTAGAAGTACCTGTATCCGGCTTTGCGCGCCGCGGCAAGGACCCGGCCGTTGTACGAGCCGCCTGGAAACGACACGTGTTCCACAGGAAGCTTGATGATGTCCTCCAAGATTCCCTTCGAACGCCGCAATTCTTCGTCCAGTTGCGAGTCGTCTAGACGCACGAGTTGAACGTGATGGTGAGAATGCGAGCCGATGCCCATTCCCTGCCGGCTCAACTCGGCGACGTCCGTCCTTGCGAGGCGTCCACTACGACCGAGATAGTCTGTAGGGACGAAGAACAGCGCACTGTATCCGCGGGACTGCAGGATGCTGGCGCAGGTGACATCGCTTAGATTCGCGTCATCGAACGTCAGACCCACAGCGGTGCCGTTGCCAGCGAGTCGGCCCGCACTTAGGTCTCCCCACGGAAGAACCGGGTGACCCGACACCTTCAGATAATTCATCTGCTCAATGAAGCAGCTCTCAGGAACGCAATGCATATTCGCAGCCGCCCCACCGGTTGCGATTACGCCGTGATACATCAAAATAATTATGCGCACCTTAACTCTCGGGCGGACTGGTCCTGAAAAAGCGCGAGTTGCCACCCACCCATCCGATCCCGCTCGTTCGCCGTATCTCGTGCCTGAAGAGGACGATAGCATGGAGGAACGGCCAATGACTGCTGGCACGAATACTGGGAGTCCCCGCGGGCCTGTGGCATACATCTAGCCGCCGCACACGAGGGGGCTGACCCTGCGGCTGCGGATCAAGGGCAGCGGGCGAGAGAGTAGCAGGGCTTTGACTTGCATCAAATCTGGTGTTGACAGCGAATATGACAACGGTATAATCTGGCCATCGCTTCAAGTCTGAAAAAGGCAAACCCAGCGAAAGCTGGGCTCGCAAAATCACCGGTCTGAACGGGTGTCGTAGGCCCGAAGATAGCGGGATTGCCAGACGTGCGGCGCGGCGAGGTCGAGTGTGTGGCCTCTAGGGTTAGGCGGGGCGGGATTTCGCCCGAATAAGACTAACGAAAAAAGGCGAAGTTCCGGCTCTTCAGACGCCTCCCCCTGCGCGCCAAGCCAATCGCGGCAATCCCTATTCGTGGGCGCGAATCAGCGTTTTGCTGAATGGAGGATTGCCATGTCTCAAGAAATCCGGAATACGTTGCGCAGTCGAGCTGCGGATATCTCGGAATGCAACTCGGGCACATACGGAAAGGCGCGTGACCTCACGGCGTTTCGCCATTTTGCTTTATGCGTCCTGCTCACCATGACCGGGATCGCCGTCCTGGGGACGGCGCAGGCGTCCAGGAGGTCACGCGATACCCAACCACCCACCGTAAGCATCACGTCTCCTTCGTCGGGCGCTACGATTGCTGGTGTGGTATCGGTCAGCGTGAGCGCTACCGACAACGTTGGCGTCAAGCGAGTGGACCTGCTGGTCAACGGCGCGACGGTAACGAGCTTAACTGCATCGCCTTACACGTTTAGCTGGAATTCAGCCACCGTCGCGAACGGCTCCGTGACGCTCTCGGCAAAAGCCTACGATGCCGCCCGCAACTCTGCTTCCGCATCTGAGACCGTGACGGTGGCCAACACGACGACGCCGCCGGCGGACACGCAGGCGCCGACCGTCACCATAACCTCCCCCACGGCAGGCAATACGCTCAAAGGGACGGTCGCCGTCAGCGTGAGCGCGAGCGATAACGTTGGCGTAACGGACGTTGACCTGTACGCCAACGCCGCGATTGTGGGCAGTGCGACCACATCGCCTTACATGTTTAGCTGGAATACGTCCACGGTATCCGACGGTTCGGTCACGCTGCAGGCGGTAGCCTACGATGCCGCCGGCAACCATTCTAACGCGCTAACCAACGTGACCGTCGCCAACACGACGACTCCCCCACCGACCTCCTCACCGA
>VBCL01000265.1:0-1569 GCA_005888865.1 Betaproteobacteria bacterium
AGCTCCTGGCCGATCGGCCCGTCGAGCACCGCCCGGGCATGCGCGTAGTCGCGAAAAAGGAACGGAATGTCGAGGATCGCGACGTCGGGCACGAAGTTGGGCAGCGGGCCGGTCGAGGTAAGCGTCAGGTCGAGCGTGCCGAGCTGCACGCCTTCGACGGATTCGCGCTCGGCGCCGAGCGCGCTCGAGTAGAAGGTCTGCACCTTGTAGCGGCCGTCGGTGCGCCGTTCGACCTCCCGCGCGAGGGTGTCGATCGCGACGCCGTAGTGCGAATTCTGCGCCAGTGCAATATTGATGCGGAGCATGGTCTGGGCAGCCGCGGCGCAGGCGATACCGAGGCCCAGCACGGCGACGGCGAGTGTCGCCAAACGGCGGGCAGTGCACATGGTCGTTTGTCTCCTGCGAGAGGGCGCGCTCCTGGAAGCGCGCGGCGGACGCATTCTACCCCGGCACACCATGGCAATTCGTGGTCGGACAGGGGGCTTTGTGGGATAATTTGGAGCAATCCCCGATCCGCAAGTTTTCTGCGGACGTCCATGCTTAAGCCGGCCCTTCTCGCCGCCCTCGGCAACATCCTTCCCGCGACCGCGATCCTCACCGCGAGCGAGGATACGCGTCCGTACGAATGCGACGGTCTGACGCTTTTCAGCGAGCAGCCGCAGGCGGTGCTGTTGCCGGAGACGGAGGCGCAGGTCGTCGGTATCCTGAAACTGTGCCATGCCGCGCGGCTCCCGGTCGTCGCGCGCGGCGCGGGCACCGGCTTGTCGGGCGGCGCAACGCCCGATCGCAAAGGGGTCATCCTCTCGCTCGCCAAGTTCAAGCGCATCCTGGCGATCGATCCGCTGGCGCGCACCGCAACGGTCCAGCCGGGCGTGCGCAATCTTGCAGTCTCCGAGGCAGCCGCGGCGCACGGGCTGTATTACGCGCCCGACCCTTCGTCCCAGATCGCGTGCACCATCGGAGGCAACGTCGCTGAAAATTCCGGCGGTGTCCACTGCCTCAAGTACGGGCTGACCGTACATAACGTGCGCCGTGTGCGGGGCGTGCTGATCAGCGGCGAAGTGGTCGAGTTCGGCGGCGAGGCGCTGGACGCGCCCGGCTACGATCTGCTCGCGCTGATTTGCGGCTCGGAAGGGTTGCTCGCGGTGACCACCGAGGTGACGGTGAAGCTCACGCCCACGGCGCAGAACGCCACGTGCGTGCTGGCCGCGTTCGACGATGTGGGCAAGGCGAGCGCGGCCGTCGCGGCGATTATCGCGGCAGGGATCGTTCCCTCGGGTCTGGAGATGATGGACCGGTTGACCATCGCCGCGGTCGAACCCTTCGTTCACGCCGGTTATCCAGGCGACGCGGAAGCGATCCTGCTCTGCGAATCCGACGGCGTGCCGGCCGAGGTCGCCGCCGAGGTGGAGGTCGTACGCGGCCTGATGGCGTCGAGCGGCGCGACCCTGGTCGACGTGTCGACCAGCGACGAACAGCGCGAGCGCTTCTGGTCGGGGCGCAAGGCGGCGTTCGGAGCCGCCGGGCGCATCTCGCCGGCCTACTACTGTATCGACGGTACGATTCCGC
>VBCL01000265.1:1690-6393 GCA_005888865.1 Betaproteobacteria bacterium
TTCGGCGCGAAAGTCCTCGAGCTCTGCATCGAAGTCGGCGGGACGATCACGGGCGAGCACGGCGTGGGCGTGGAGAAGCTCGGGGAAATGTGCATCCAGTTCGCCAAGCCCGAGCTCGAACGTTTTCACGGCGTGAAGCGCGCCTTCGATCCCGATGCATTGCTCAATCCCGGCAAGGCGGTGCCGACACTGCATCGCTGTGCCGAGATGGGCCGGATGCACGTGCATCACGGCGCGTTGCCGCACCCCGAGCTGGCGCGATTCTAGGCGCGAAGGAATCCCGATGGAGACGCACGTATTCGTCAAACCCGATGCGAGCGCCGTTGCCGAGTTGGTGCGCAAGCTCTGCGGCGACTACGGCGAGCGGGCGGTGACCTCGGCCGCAGTGCGCGAGCACCACGGCCACGGCGAAGGCCTCGCCGACTCGGCGCTGCCCGACGTGGTTGTGTTTCCGCAGTCGAACGAGGAGGTCGCCGCCATCGTGCGCCTGTGCCATCTGGCGCGGGTACCGGTGATTGCCTTCGGGGTGGGCACCTCGCTCGAAGGCCACGTGGCCGCCCTCTACGGCGGTGTGTGCCTCGATCTCACGCAGATGAGCCGCGTACTCGAAGTCAACGTCGAGGACCTCGATTGCCGCGTGCAGGCAGGCGTGACGCGCGAGCAGTTGAACGCGGAGCTCAAAGGTACGGGACTGTTTTTTCCGATCGACCCGGGCGCCAATGCGACCCTCGGCGGCATGGCCGCCACTCGTGCATCCGGCACGAACGCCGTACGCTACGGCACGATGCGCGAGAATGTGCTGGGACTGACCGTCGTCGCAGCCGACGGCCGGATCGTGCGCACCGGAGGCCGCGCCCGCAAGTCGAGCGCGGGCTACGACCTCACCCGCCTTTTCGTCGGCGCGGAAGGCACTCTCGGCGTGATCACCGAGATCCAGCTCCGCCTCTACGGCCTGCCGGAGGCCATCGCCGCGGCGGTGTGCCAGTTTCCCGATCTGGCGAGCGCGGTCAACACCGTGATCGCCGCGATGCAGACCGGCATTCCGGTGGCGCGCATCGAGCTCCTCGACGACGTGCAGATGGACGCGTGTATCCGCCACTCGAAGCTCGAAGGCTTCGAGGCCAAGCCTACGCTGTTCTTCGAGTTTCATGGCTCGCCGGCGGGCGTGCGCGAGCAGAGCGCAGCGATGCAGGCGATCAGCGACGAGCTCGGCGGCAGCGCGTACCAGTGGGCCATACAACCCGAGGATCGCAACCGGCTGTGGAAGGCGCGGCACGCGGCGTATTACGCTGCGCTGGCGCTCCAGCCCGGGACGATGGGCTTCGCCACCGACGCCTGCGTTCCCATTTCCCGTCTCGCCGATTGCATCCTGGAGACCAAGGCCGACATCGAGAAGAGCGGGCTTACCGCGCCGATCGTGGGCCACGTCGGCGATGGCAATTTTCACCTGGTCATCTTGTTCGATCCCAATGACGCCGGGCAGCGCGAGCGCGCCGAGGCGCTGGCGCATGGGGTGAGCCTGCGTGATCGGCTGGCACAAGCTCGACATGTTGGCTCGCGAGCACGGCGAAGCGGTCGACCTCATGCGCGCGGTCAAGCGCGCGCTCGATCCGTTCAACATCATGAATCCGGGCAAGACGGTGCCACTGGATTGACCACGAAAGCCTTGTCGCAAAGTCGCGATGAGAGCTGCGGATTGCTGCCAACATGTACACCCTCTACATCGGAAACAAGAACTATTCGACATGGTCGCTGCGCGCCTGGGTGCTGATGAAGGCGCTTGGAATCCCTTTTGCGGAGAAGCGCATTTTGCTGTATCGACGCGAGAGTCCCGGGCTGCTCCGTGAAGTGTCGCCGAGCGGCAGGGTTCCATGCCTCCACGATGGGGATGTCGTTGTCTGGGATACGCTGGCGATTGCCGAATACCTCGCCGAGCGGCATCCCGGCATCTGGCCGGCCGACCCGATGGCGCGAGCGTGGGCGCGCTCGGTCGCCGCCGAGATGCACTCGGGGTTTGCGAAGCTCCGCGACGAGATGGGCATGAACGTGAGGCTTCGCGCGGGCCGGACGCCCTCACCCGAGGTTGCCGCGGAGATCGCCCGCATCCTGGCGTTATGGGTCGAAGGACGGGAGCGGTTCGGACACGACGGCGATTTCCTGTGCGGCGCGTTCAGTGCGGTCGACGCGTTCTGGTGCCCGGTGGCGTTTCGCTTCCAGACCTACGGCGTTCCGCTCGCTGGCGTTGCGGAAGCGTACTGCGCTGCCCTGCTCGCGCTGCCCGCGATGCGCGAATGGGCGGTCGACGCCGCGCGCGAGACCGAACGCATCCCTGGTTTCGATCCGCCGGAGTTGCAGGCGCAGCAATGACGCCGTGAGCGAGCTCCTTGCCGCGTGGCGCGAGCGAGTGCGCGGTGCGGCCGCGTCGGGCACGCCGCTGTGCCTCGTCGGCGGTGGCACGAAGGATTTCTACGGTCAGGATCGGATCGGCGAGCGGTTCGAGACCGGTGCCTATGCGGGTATCGTCGACTACGACCCGACCGAGATGGTGATTACCGCGTGCTGCGGCACGCCGCTCGCAGAGGTCGAGCGCACTCTTTCGGGCGCGGAGCAGATGCTCGGCTTCGAGCCGCCGCACTTCGGCGAGCCCACGACCCTCGGCGGCTGCATTGCCGCCGGCCTCTCCGGCCCGCGTCGGCCGTACGCCGGTGCAGCGCGCGATCTCGTGCTCGGCCTGCGCATGCTCGACGGTCGCGGCGAGGATCTCGCCTTCGGTGGCCGGGTGATGAAGAACGTTGCCGGCTTCGATGTGTCGCGCCTGATTACGGGTTCGCTCGGCACGCTCGGGATCGTCCTCGAAGTCTCGCTCAAATGCCTGCCGCTGCCTAAGACAGAGGCGACGTTCGTGCTCGAGTTGGCCGCTGACCACGCGATCCGGCGCATGAACGAGTGGGGCGGGCAGCCGCTGCCGCTGACGGCAACCTGCTACGGCGAGGGAAAGCTCTACGTTCGCTTGTCGGGCGCGCACAGCGCGGTGCTCGCTGCCTCGCGCCAGATCGGCGGCTCGCCGCTTCCCGAGCCCGAGGCGTTCTGGGCGTCGTTGCGCGACCAGCGGCACGAGTTCTTCACCGGCGGCAACGCGCCATTGTGGCGATTGTCGGTGCGCTCCACCGCGCCGCATACCGATCTCGGCGGCACGCAGCTCATCGAATGGGGCGGCGGACTGCGCTGGCTCAGGACCGAGGATGCGGCCGCCCCGCCGCGGCTGCGAGCGTGGGCGCGCCAGCATGGCGGCCATGCGACGCTGTTCCGCGGCGGAGACAAGTCCGTCAGCGTGTTCCAGCGGCTCGACGAGCCCGTCCTGGCGATTCACCGGGCGCTGAAGGCGACGTTCGATCCGGCCGGCATCTTCAACCAACGTCGCATGTTCGCGGATCTCTGAAACGTGGAAGCGCACCTCGCCGACTTCATCAAGGACACCGCGGACGGTCGCGAGGCCGAAACGATTCTGCGCACATGCGTACATTGCGGGTTCTGTACCGCGACCTGCCCGACGTATCAGCTGCTGGGCGACGAGCTCGATGGTCCGCGCGGACGCATCTACCTCATGAAGCAGATGCTCGAAGGCGGGACGGTGACCGCCCGGACCCAACTCCATCTCGATCGCTGCCTTACCTGCCGAGCCTGCGAGACGATCTGCCCGTCCGGCGTGCGTTACGGCCGCCTGGTCGAGATCGGCCGGCAGGTGGTCGAAGCAAAGGTGCCTCGGAGTCGGAGCGAACGCGTGCGCCGCTGGCTCTTGCGCAAGAGCCTGCTGTCACGTCCCCTCGTGGCGCTCGCGGTCACGGGAGGCCGTCTGGCGCGGCCGCTGCTGCCAGCGAGGTTGGCATCGAAGGTTCCCGACGCGCGACCGGCTGCCGCGTGGCCCCGCGCGCGCCACCCGCGCCGGATGCTCGCCCTTTACGGCTGCGTCCAGCCCGCGCTGGCGCCGTCCATCGACGCTGCGATGGCGCGGGTACTCGATCGTATCGGCATCTCGCTTGTCCGGGCTCCGGGCTCGGGGTGTTGCGGCGCGATCAGCCAGCATCTCGCCGCGGCCGACGAGGCGAAGGCGTTCATGCGCGCCAACATCGATGCCTGGTGGCCCGAGATCGAGCGCGGCGCCGAGGCGATCGTCGTCACGGCCAGCGGCTGCGGCGTGCAGCTCAAGGAATATGGCGATCTGCTGCGCGAGGATCCGGTCTACGCCGAGCGCGCAAAACGGATTGCCGCGCTGGCGTGCGATCCGGTCGAGATCGTGGCGGCCGAATGGAAGCGCATCGCGCCGCTGGTCGCCATGGACCGCGGCGCGCAGCGCGTCGCCTTCCACTCGCCCTGCACGCTGCAGCATGGTCTCAGGCTCGGTGGTCGCGTCGAGGAAATCCTGAAGGCGTTGGGGCTCAATCTGACAACCGTCGCCGATGCGCACCTGTGCTGCGGATCCGCGGGCACCTATTCGATCCTGCAGCCGGTCCTGTCGCAGCAGCTGCAAGCCAACAAGGTTGCGGCCCTGGAGGCGGGCCGGCCCGAAGTGATCGCGACGGCGAATATCGGCTGCCTCGTGCACTTAAGCGCGGGGACTCAGCGGCCGGTGCGCCACTGGATCGAGCTGCTCGAGGGTCGCCTGATGGGCCGGGTTTGAAGGAAACCTTGAACCGCCGGGCGAG
>VBCL01000266.1 GCA_005888865.1 Betaproteobacteria bacterium
TTTCTCGTCAGCCACCCGTTATTCACTGAGATTCGATACCTGAATGGCTCGGGCACGTTGCGCTTCCGTGTTTCCCGATCTTCACCGCCGCACATCCTGGTCGCTGGCGCGGACCCCGCGAGCAAGGCGCTCCTGGCCGTCCCTAGCAATTTCGCGTCGGCGTACGGGCCTGTCTATTTCCAGGAACCCTGCTCGCATCTGACGTTCAGCCACGGCGGGATCCAGGGCGGATCATCGGTTCCGAACGCCATCATCACCTGCGAGAGCCAGCTCGGGGAGGCTGAGCCAACCATAACCATCGCCATGCACGATCGGGCGACCGAGGGCGTGTCGGTAGCTGTGGTCACGCTGAGTTTTATCGAGGATCTCGTCTCCCAGATCAAGCTGGGGTCATCGGGCCGGGCCTACGTGGTGGACTCTCGCGGGATCCTCATCGCATACCCGAACCGCCATCTGGTCTCCCGGGCAACGGACCTGTCCGCCCTGCCCCAGGTCCGGTCATCGCACAGCGGGCCGTCCACCGCAGCTCGAGCGACAACGGCTCGCGATCTCCACGGGAATGCCGTGCTCACCGCATACCATCGGATGCAACCGTACGGCTGGTCAGTTTTCGTCGAGCAGCCCACGGCCGAGGCCTTCGCGCCGATCTATCAGTCCTTGTTCGTGACCGGATTACTCCTCTTGGTCGCGCTCATCCCAGCCTTGCTGCTGAGCGTCTTCTTTGCCCGTCGAATGGTGCGTCCCATCCAGACGCTCCATGCCGCCGCGGCGCAGATCGGTTCGGGCACGTGGGACCGACGGATCGACATCCGCACCGGCGACGAGCTCGAGGCGCTCGCCGAAACGTTCAACCAGATGGCGGCACGGCTGCGTGATTCCTACAACAGTCTCGAGCAGCAGGTGGCGGAGCGGACGCGGGAACTCGGGGACGCGATCACGCAGCTCGAGAGCGCGAGCCGGCACAAATCCGACTTCCTCGCCAACATGTCACATGAGCTCCGCACACCTTTGAACGCGATCATCGGCTTTTCCGAGGTGCTGCTCGAGCGCATGTTCGGCGAAATAAACTCAAAACAGAAGGAGTACCTCCAGGACATCCTGAGCTCGGGGCGCCATCTTCTTTCGCTGATCAACGACATCCTCGATATCTCGAAAGTCGAGGCCGGTCGCATGGAGCTGCAGCCGGCTCCAACCGATCTTCGGTTCGTCTTACAAAACAGCGTCAGTCTCGTTCGCGAGCGCGCGACCCGTCAGGGCATCAGCCTGGACCTCGACGTCGATGGGACCGTCGGCACGATCGCGGCCGACGAACGGCGCGTCAAACAGATCCTATTCAACCTGCTCTCGAATGCGCTGAAGTTCACGCCGGCCGGCGGGCGCGTGATACTCACAGCGACGGGGATCGGAGACGCGGTGCGGATCTCGGTCCGCGACACGGGCATCGGCATCAAAATTGAGGACCAGGACCGCATCTTCGAGGAGTTTCAGCAGGCCGGTCCCGGTAAGGCCGTCGAGGGCACCGGCCTCGGGCTCGCGCTGGCGAAGCGATTCGTCGAAATGCATGGTGGACGGATCTGGGTTGACAGCAACGTCGGAACCGGCAGTTCGTTCACGTTCACCTTGCCGATCAACCAGCCATCGCAGAACGGCAACGTGACCAGCCGCGAAGACGCTAGAAGCCGAGAGGCGGTCTCATGACCGAGGCTCTCGGCGGCAAGCTGATCCTGATCGTCGAGGACAACGAGAAGAACCTCAAGCTTGCCCGCGATGTGCTGCAGTTCAACGGGTTTCAGACCCTGGAGGCCGACAGCGGCGAGGCCGCGGTCGGCATTGCGCGGGAGCACCTTCCCGACCTCATCCTGATGGATATCGAGCTCCCGGGCATCGACGGCATCACCGCCCTGCAGCAGTTGCGGGCGGATTCTCAAACTGCCGGGATTCCGATCGTCGCGCTGACAGCCTCCGCGATGTCAGCGGACCGAGACCGCTTCGTTGGCGCCGGGTTCGACGGCTACATCAGCAAGCCGATCAACATCAAGGAGTTCCCCGGCCAGGTCCGCGCACACTGCGAGCGAGCGACGCTGGAGCCATCGTGAACGCCTCTCCCACGATTCTGATCGTCGACGACACGCCGCAGAACATCCGGCTCCTCGATGCCGTGTTGAGCCCGCAAGGCTATCGGATCGTCGCCGCCGGCTCGGGAGGCGAGGGATTGGAAAGGATCAGCAGCGAGAACCCCGCCCTCGTCCTGCTCGACATCGTGATGCCCGATCTGAGCGGCCTCGAAGTCTGCCATCGCATCCGGGAGAATCCGGCCACCCGACTGCTGCCCGTCGTCATGCTGACCTCCTCCGGCGACCAGGACAAGGCCAGCGCCATCGAGGCCGGCGCCGATGACTTCATCGAGCGGCCGTTCAACCAGCCCGAACTGTTAGCACGAGTGCGATCCTTGCTCCGGATAAGGGCCTACTACGACACCATCCAGGCGCAGGCCGCCGAGCTGGCCGCATGGAATCAAACGCTCGAGGCTCGCGTTCGAGCCCAGGTCGAGGAGCTCCAGCGACTGAGCCGGCTACGCCGCTTCCTGTCGCCCCAGGTGGCCGATCTCGTCTCGTCTGGAGACGAAGTCATGCTCGAAGGTCACCGGCGCGAGATCACTGTCGTCTTCTGCGACCTCCGGGGATTCACGGCGTTTGCCGAGACGGCCGAACCGGAGGACGTCATGAGTGTGCTTGCGGAATTTCACGGCGAGCTCGGCCAACTCGTGTTTCGTTTCGAGGGAACCCTCGAGTGGTTCGCGGGCGATGGCATCATGACCATCTTCAACGACCCTTTCCCATGCCCGGACCCGACGCTCCGAGCCGTACGAATGGCCCTGGCCATGCAAGGACGCTTCCGCGAGCTCGCCGTTAACTGGCGAAAGCGCGGCTACGACCTCGACCTCGGCATTGGTATCGCGGCAGGTTATGCGACGCTCGGAAAGATCGGTTTTGAGGCGAGGTGGGAGTACAGCGCCGTGGGCAGCGTCGTCAACATGGCCTCGCGGCTCTGTGACGAAGCCCAGGGCGGTCAGATTCTCCTAGGGCCAAGGGCCTATGCCGCGGTCGAGGGCACAGTGCTGGTCCAACCGATCGGGGCGCTAACGCTCAAAGGCTTTCAGCGGCCCGTACCG
>VBCL01000267.1 GCA_005888865.1 Betaproteobacteria bacterium
GCGCTTGGTCGGCGCGAACCAGTAATACGCAACATATGCTGCGACGATCGGCGCGAGCGCGACCACGGCGAGCAGCAGCAAGATGCCTCGTCCTCTGGGCAGCCGCGGTGAGGATCCGGCGCTAGACGCGCCGTCACGCGTCGGCGGCGATTCGACGCCCGATCCTCGCGGAAGCCAGTTGAGCGCGACCCACAACACGATCCCCAGTCCCGCGAGCGAATACCACTGCAGCATATAGCTCCAATGCTGCTCGATCCCGAAATCCGGCCGCGGCCAGTCGCGGACCAGGCTGTCGCCGGCATCGCCGCTTTGTTCGATCACGAACGGCAGCAACGCCAAGCCGGTAGCTGCCGCGAGACGGTCGATATCGAGGTTCTGCCGGATCGGGCCCGGCCCTGCGTCCGTCTTGAGCTCAAGATAATGCGCCGGCGGCAGGTTGATGCGGCCCTCGACACGGATCGCTCCGGCAGGCGGCGGTGCCTGCGGTAATTCGGAGCGATGCGCTCCTAAAGCGATCCATCCGCGGTCGACGAGCACGTAGCGTTCCGCGCCGGCGAGCTTGAGCGGGGTCACGACGTCGAACCCCGGGCGGCCCGCGCGGACCTTGTTGTCGATCAGAACCTGCCGGCGTCCATCGAACTCGCCGCTCGCGCGAACCGGCCGAAAGCGCAGCGCCGCTGCATCGGTCGACGCTGTCAACTCCAGCGGCGGCTGACGGGCGGCGAGCTCGTATTGCTCGCGCAGCGCTTCTTTCTCCGCGCCACGGTGCCGCTGCCAATTTCCGAGGAACACCGTTGCTGCAACAAGGGCTACGAGGCCCAGCGTAGGCCAAAGCGTCGGCCGGAAACGCCTACGCGCAAAGAACGAGCCTATCGGGTTTGGCACCGATCAGTGTCTGCTTAGGCTGCTAGACTGAAGGCAATCGCTCCGCCGCGCTCGCGAGTTCGCCTTGATCAGAATCATCGTCATCAGCGCCCTGGTCCTCATCGTTGCGAGCCTCGGATCGGCGCTGTATTACCTTTACCACGACCGCGGTCGCGGCACGCGAATGGTCAAGGCGCTGGCGATCCGCGTCGCGCTATCGGCAGGCCTTCTCATTTTCCTCTTCGTCAGCTACAAGCTCGGTTGGATCGGCGACACCGGCCTGCGCTGAACCGCCGGCTGGTGCCCGCCGAGCGATCAGCAGCGTCGCGAGCGGGCCGAATGCAAGGCGCCCCACAGCGAGCCGCGAGATAGTACCTGACCTAGTACAGCGAGCGGCGAGCGAGGATGCAACACAGCAGTCGGCCCGCGCAGCAGCTGATCATCGCTCGGTCAGAGCCAATACACGAGTATGAACAGCAGCAGCCACACGACGTCGACGAAGTGCCAGTACCACGCCGCCGCCTCGAACCCGAAGTGATGCTCGGCGTCGAAATGGCCGCGGAATGCGCGGCCGAGCATCACCGAAAGCATGATCGCGCCGATCGTCACGTGGAATCCGTGAAAGCCGGTCAGCATGAAAAATGTCGAGCCGTAGACTCCCGTCGACAGCTTCAGGTTCAGTTCGCTGTAGGCGTGCGTGTACTCATAGGCCTGGAAGCAGAGGAACGTGACGCCCAGCACGATGGTGATGAACAGCCAGAACTTGAGCGCCCCGCGGCGACCCATTTTCAGCGCGTGGTGGGCGATGGTTATGGTCCCGCCCGAGGAAACCAATATGATCGTGTTGAGAAGATCGTGTTGAGGAGCGGGATGCCGATGGCCTGCATCGGCGTGAATACTTCCTTCAGGTACGGGCCGTTGGTCGGCCAGCCCGCCGTGTAGTTGGGCCAGAGCAGCTTCTGACCGAGTTCGCCGAGATCGGGAACGGAGATGTTCCGCACATAGAACAAAGCGCCGAAGAACGCCGCGAAGAACATCACTTCGGAAAAGATGAACCAGCTCATGCCCCAGCGGAACGACAAATCGACCTTCTTGTTGTAGAGCCGGTCCTCGGACTCGCGTATCACGGTACCGAACCAGCCGAACATCATCGTCAGCAGCACTGCGAAGCCGGCCAGCACCAGCCACGGGCCCATCGCATACCCGTTGAACCAGGTCGCGGCGCCAAATGCCATCAGCAGCAGCGCGCACGAGCCCGTGATCGGCCAGTACGACGGCTGCGGCACGTAGTAGTAGGGCTTCACGGCCGTGGGCGAAACGCTCATCGCCTGCTCCTCATTCTTGCGTAATCCGTGCGTCGCTGCGGTCAGTTGCCTTCGACTTCGAAAAACGTGTACGAGAGCGAGATCGTGTTGACGTCGCCCGGCAGTTTCGGATCGACGACGAACACGACCGGCATCTGCCGCTTCTCGTGCGGTCCGAACGACTGCTTGGCGAAGCAGAAGCAGTCGAGCTTCTTGAAATACGCGGCCGCGGACTGGGGCCCGTAGCTCGGAATCGCCTGCCCCGTCATCGGCCGTTCAGTCCTGTTTTCAATTTCGTAGACGACCTGCGCCACCTCCCCGGGATGCACGCTCAAGACCGGCGCCAGCGGTCGGAACGCCCAGGGCAGTTTGTGCACGTTGGCGTCGAACTCCAGCCGCACGGTGCGCGCCCGGTCGACCTGCGAGTTCTCGACCCGGTCGGAGTTGTCGATGTCGCGAAGCCCGGTGAGCTTGCAGAGCTGGTCGTAGAACGGAACGAGCATGAAACCGAAGCCGAACATGACGACGACGACGACGACGAGCTTGACTAGCAGCGTCCGATTCGACTGCCGGGGATCGGCGGGTCTGGTGTCGCTCATCTAAAGAGAGGCTCCGCTCTTTCGAGCTTTGGGTAAATCCGCTCAGCTGACCTGCGGCGGGGTCTCGAACGTGTGATACGGCAGCGGCGACGGCAGCGTCCACTCCAGCGTATCCGATCCCTCCCAGGGCCTCGCGGGCGCGGGCGGCCCGCTGCGGATCGCCTTCAGCACTGCGTAGAGAAAGATCAGCTGGGACAATCCGAAGCCGAACGCCCCGATCGATGCCACTTCGTTCCAGTCGGTGAACTGCGTCGCGTAGTCGGGCACCCGTCGCGGCATGCCGGCGAGCCCGAGGAAGTGCATGGGGAAGAACGTGACCTTGAAAAAAACAAACGACGTCCAGAAGTGCCACTTGCCCAGGGTTTCGTCGTACATCCGACCGCACCACTTGGGCAGCCAGTAGTAGAGCCCGCCGAAGAACGCGAACAGCGAGCCCGCGACCAGAACGTAGTGGAAATGCGCAACGACGTAGTAAGTGTCGTGCAACACGATGTCGACCGGAACCAGCGAGAGCACCAGACCGGTAAAGCCGCCCACGGTGAACATGAAGATAAAGCCGATGGCAAACAGCATCGGCGTCTCGAAGGTCATCGATCCCTTCCACATCGTCGCTACCCAGTTGAACACTTTCACGGCCGTCGGTACCGCGATCAGCATCGTCACGTACATGAAGAAGACCTGGCCGGCCGCCGCCATGCCGACGGTGAACATGTGGTGCGCCCAGACCAGGAACGAGAGAATTGCGATCGAGCCGGTCGCATACACCATCGACGCGTACCCGAACAGAGGCTTGCGCGCAAACGCGGGGATGATCGTCGACACGATCCCGAACGACGGCAGGATCATGATGTATACCTCGGGGTGACCGAAGAACCAGAAGATATGCTGGAACAGCACCGGGTCGCCGCCGCCGGCCGCGTTGAAGAAACTGGTGCCGAAGTGGCGGTCGGTGAGCAGCATCGTCACCGCTCCGGCGAGCACCGGCATCACCGCGATCAGCAGGTACGCGGTGATCAGCCACGTCCACACGAACAGCGGCATCTTCATCATCGTCATGCCGGGCGCGCGCATGTTCAGGATGGTGGTGATGATGTTGATCGACCCCATGATCGAAGATGCACCCATGATGTGCACGGCGAAGATCGTCAGGTCCATGCCCATGCCGGTCTGCACCGACAGCGGGGGATACAGCGTCCATCCCGCGCTGGCCGCGCCGCCCGGCACGATGAATGACGAGAGCAGCAGGACCGCGGCGAAAGGCAGCAGCCAGAAGCTCCAGTTGTTCATGCGCGCGAAAGCCATGTCCGGCGCGCCTATCATCAGCGGCACCTGCCAGTTCGCAAAGCCGACCGCCGCCGGCATGATCGCGCCGAAGATCATGACCAGCCCGTGCACCGTATTGAGCTGATTGAAGAACTCGGGCTCTACGAGCTGCAGACCCGGTTGGAACAACTCCGCGCGGATCGCCAATGCCATCACGCCGCCGACGAGAAACATGATGAACGAGAACCACAGGTACAGCGTGCCGATGTCCTTGTGGTTGGTCGTCGTGATCCAGCGCATGATCCCGCCCGGGTGATCCGCGTGCTCGCGGTCGACGCCGTGACCTGCGGCGTGATCGTGCGGAATGCTGCTCATCGCTTGCTCCTGACTGACCTTTGCTGTCGGGGATTCGCTACGACCGATCCGCTTTCACCTCGGCGGGCTGAATCGCCTCACCGGTGTGGTTGCTCCAGCTGTTGCGCGTGTAGGTGATCACGGCCGCGATCTCGACGTCGGAAAGCGTGCTCTTCCACGCAACCATCGCGGTCGGCTGGCCGTTCTTGACGACTCCGTTCAGGACCGTCTTGATCTGGTCGTCCTTCGGACCCGTAACGACCTTCGAGCCGTCGAGCGCCGGAAACGCGCCGACGACGCCCTTGCCGGTCGGCTGATGGCAGGACGCGCAGTTTGCCGTATAGACCTTCTCGCCGCGCGCGATCAACTCCTTCACGTCCCAGACCTTGTTCGGATCGTCGGCCGCCGCGGCCGCGGCATTCTTGTGCCCGGCGAGCCAACTCGCGTAAGCGTCGGCGCTCTTCACCTCGACGACGATGGGCATATAGCCGTGTTCCTTGCCGCAGATCTTCGCGCATTGGCCGCGGAAGGTTCCAGTCTTGTCGAACTGCATCCAGTCGTCGCGAACGAAACCAGGAATCGCGTCCTGCTGCACGCCGGCCGCAGGCAGGAACCACGCGTGTATGACGTCGCTCGAAGTGATAAGCAGGCGAATCTTCTTGCCGACCGGAACGACCATCGGCTGGTCGACTTCCAGCAGGTAGTGCTCGCCCTTCGGCTCCCCTTCCTCGATCTGCGCAACCGGAGTCTTCAGATTGCTGTAGTAACCGAAGCCGTGGTCCAGATAGTCGTAATTCCACTTCCACTGCGAGCCGGTAATCTTGACGGTCAGATCGGGCACCGCGGTGTCCTTCATCGCGAGAATCGTCCGGGTCGCCGGAACAGCCATGAACACGAGGATCAGGAAGGGGATCACGGTCCAGACGATCTCGACCAGCGTGTTTTCGTGGAATTGTGCCGCCTGATGGCCCTTGGACTTGCGGTGCGCGAAGATCGAATAGAACATCACCGAGAACACGCCGATGAAGATCAGGACGCAGATCCACATGAT
>VBCL01000285.1 GCA_005888865.1 Betaproteobacteria bacterium
CGCGCCGACCGTCGACGCATCGCGTTGCTATCCCGACCTGATCGGCGAGGTGCGGGTCAAAACGTTTCTGCCTCAGCTGCCGCGCTGGTTTCCGTTTCGTGAGGCCGCGCAGATGGCGGCGACTTCCCTCCTCATGCCGCTCTACGCGTGGCGCTTCCGCGGGGTCGACGCGATCGTCGGATGCAACCAGCCGAGCGCGTGGATCGCATGGTGGGCGGCCCGGCTCATGGACGTCCCATACGTCGTCTACCTCAACCAACCGAACCGGCTCGTGTATCCGCGGAACGTCGATCGCCAGACCGGCTGGGTCTCCAACGCCGACTACCGCCTCCTCGCCGCGATCGTGCTTCGCGCGACGCGCTTTGTCGCCTGGGCGGACCGTCGCTCGATCCAGGAGGCGGATCAGCTGCTGGTCAATGGCAACTACATCGGCGACATCATCCGCACGACCTATCGGCGCGATGCGATCGACTGCCCCGCGGGGTGCCACGTCGCCGCGAGAGGGTTCCCGCTGCCGCTCGAATCGAGGTTCGCCGGCGGCTTCACCATCAACGGCTACCCGATCCGGCGCCCTTACGTCCTGTTGACGAACCGCCACTATCCGCAGAAGCGATTCGACCTGGCGATCCGGGCCATGCTCGAGGTGCGCAAGCGCCATCCCCGCGTGCAGCTCGTGGTCCCCGGTCCGGCCACCTCGCACACTGCTTCCCTCCAGGCGCTCGTCACCGAGCTCGGCCTTGATGATGCGGTCCTTTTCCTGGGCGCGATCAGCGAGACGGAGCTGCTGACGCTTTACGAGGGCGCGGCGGTCTACGTGTACCCGGCGCCCGAGGAGGACTTCGGCATGGGCGTCATCGAGTCGATGTCCAAGGGCGTCCCGGTAGTGGCGTGGAACCAGGCGGGGCCGACGGTCACGGTCGGGCCTGGGACCGGAAATCTCGCCGAGCCGCTCGACGTGGACGACTACGCCGCCGGCATCGCCAAGCTGCTGGATGACCGGTCCGAGAACCAGGCGACCGGTCAGCGCGCGTTCGAGTGGGCGCGACGCTTCGACTGGGAAAGGCACATCGACATCCTCGAGCGCGCGGTGCTGGAAGTTGCGCGGGTCCACGAGCAGGTCGCCGCGGAGGCCGCAACCGCCTGAAACGTCCCGCCTGGCTTGGCGATGGCGTCTGCTTGGCACTCATCTCCGCCGTGATGCTGGCGGTCGGCTTCGTGAATCAGGCGTTCGTCGGCTTCCCCAAGGGATACGACGCGTACGGCCACATGTCGAAGGTCAGGTTCCTGATCGACAACTTTCCGAATGCCGATTGGAATTACGAGTGGTACTCCGGCCAATTTTTCTCAGAAGGCTCGTTTCCGCCGTTGTTCCATTACGTGGCGGGCGCCGCGGTGCGATTTGGCCTTTCGCCGGGCGAAGCGTTGATCTGGATCGCGGCGCTCAGCTTCATCACCATCGGCGGTGCTCTGTACGGCGTGGTCCGCGTTGCCGGCGGAAGCCGCGTCGCGGGCTTGATCGCGGCACTGACCTTGATCGCGTCGAGCGGTTATTGGGCGTACCTGATCGAAGACGGGCTTTACCCACGCATCCTGGGCATGGCCTTCCTGAGCGTCTTCGCCCTGTTCTCAGTCCTCTACTACACGCGACCGTCGCGTCCCATCTTTGCGGGGATGGTGCTCTCGCTCGCGGCGACTCTCAGCACGCATCTGCTGCTGGGCGCGATTGGGGCTGCCTTCGCGATCCTCTTCACTGCGTCGATGCCGTTCGACGCGGTGCGAAAGGTTGTGGAAACGATCCGTCTCTTCGTTCCGACGGGCTTGATCGTTGCTTACTTCTATGCGCCATACGTGGCGGCGCTGTCCACCCCAGCGCCTGTCCCAACGTTCACGCGCGATTACTCAGCGGTGGCTGTGAAGTCGCTGTTCACCGGCGCCGAATCGCTGCCGCTTTTTCTGCTGCCGCTCGCGCTGCTGGGGCCGGTGGTGGCCTATCGATTGCATGCGCTACCCAGGTCGTCGCTGGGGTTGCGGACGATGATCGTGGTCGCAGTCGCTGGCGCAGCATCGCTGGTCTACGCGCTGATTGGACTGCCCGCGCCTCACATGTTCATCTACAACTTCCAGCCAGGGCAGGCGGTGTTCTTCGCAGCCTGGTTTCTCGCCGCGCTGGTCGGGCTGGCGCTGAGCCGGCTCGCGCTTCGTCCACAGATCACAGCTGCCGCCGTGGCGGCCGTGCTCACATATGTCGTGCTTGACGCTCCCGGCATGGCCCAAGGCGTGGTCAGCGGAGACAACCCGGGCAAGCGCCAGCTGCAGGCCAGTCTTGTCCTCGACCAGGGCCAGAAGAACTATCGCGTCGGGGTGAGCTGGGACGGTGGCTCGGACTGGATCAACAGTCGTTCCGGCGTGCCGCAGACGCGCGGCTACCAGCAGCAAGGAGTTCTTTATCGAGATTGGCAGTACTGGTTCGAGTCCGAGGTGTGGAGTCCTGAGTCGAACTTCGACGAGGCCGACTTCTTGCTCGACTGGTACGGCGGCAAACAGTTTTTCGGGGGTCGGGACGCGGCAGTCGTGCGTCGGTTTGCGGCGAGACCCGACCTATACACGCAGGGCGGTGATCAGACATTCGAGGTCGTGAGTCCGGACCCGATCCTGGCCGCGCGTTCCACGCGGACCGCGCTCGTCATCTCCGACGACGCCTCGTACAGCTTGGTCCTTCGCTCGATCGCGTTGTCCGGTTTCGACAGCAGATCGGTGATCCCGTTACGCGGAGGTGAATATGTGGACGACCATTCGGACGCCGAGCTAGCGAAGTTCGACATGGTCATCCTTTACGGCTATAGGTTCCACGACCTCGCCAAAGCGTTCCGTCTTCTCACCGCCTACGTGAATCGGGGCGGTGGACTGATCATCGAAGCCGGCAATCCCTCTCTCGAGCAAACGCAAGCCGCGCCGTCACCGGTACCCGGCACTCAGATCAAGAGGAAAAGCATCGGACCCGACTGGGGGCTACGGCAGGCTGAGGGATCGATCGCGGTCGGTCTGGACTTGAACGCCTTTGCCCCCGCGACCTACGACGGTGGGCCTTGGGGCGTCAGCTACATCCCTGCGGCGTCGATGCCGTCGTGGGCCGAACCGGTTCTCTTGAGCGGTGGCGATCCCGTGATGGTTGCGGGGACTGTGGGCAAAGGACGTGTGGTGTGGAGCGGGATGAACCTTCCGTATCACATCGCAAGCACGCGCAACGTCGAGGAGTCGCGCCTGCTCACTCAGGCGGTTTCCTGGAGTGCGCCAAACCAATCGACCGCGCCCGCCTACACAGCAACCTTTGTCAACCCTCAGCTGCGCCGAGTCGTCATAACGGACCGAGCCGCGGGAGTCCTGCTGAAAGAGAGCTCGGTGCCCAATTGGCTCGCGCGAGTCAACGGCGCACCGGCCACCGTCTATCGCGCCGGTCCGGACTTCATGTACGTGCCGATCTCGCCAGGGACTGGTTATCCGGCAATCGTCGAAATGGAGTTCACCCACACGCCCGTTGAGGTGATCGGCGACGCGTTGTCGATCGTCGCCTTGGTCGGCTTGCTTGGCTGGCTCGCCTCGAGTCGGCTGCGTGCGCGCAGGCGGGTTCGATGACGGCCAGCCGCGCGTTTGACTACGAGGCCAAGCGCTGGGGAGCCGGGCCGCTGCGTCCCAGGCCCTGGTTCATGAATGGGCTCAAGCTTCGTTACCTGCTCGACGACCTCGCTCCGGTCCACGGCAAGGTGCTGGACGTCGGGTGTGGTGCCGGCTCCGTCGCCA
>VBCL01000286.1 GCA_005888865.1 Betaproteobacteria bacterium
GAAATCATGATCGGCACGCCGGCGATCCGGAACCTCATCCGCGAAAACAAAGTCGCGCAGATGTATTCGGTGATCCAGACCAGCCAGGCGGCCGGCATGCAGACGATGGATCAGTGCCTGACCGAAATGGTCCGCCGTAACCAGGTTCAGCTTGCCGAAGCTCGGGCGCGTGCAGTCAACAAGGAGCTTTTCGGCGGCTGAAGCCGGGGCCGTCACGGGAGCCGATCGATGGAACGCGAAACCGCCACCAAGTTCATCCACGAGCTGCTCGAGCTGCTGGTCAAGCAGAAGGGATCGGACCTCTTCATCACGGCCGGCTTCCCGCCAGCGATCAAGGTCGATGGCAAGATCATTCCTGTATCGAAGACCCCGCTCACGCCACAGCACACGATCGAGCTCACGCGCAGCGTCATGAACGACAAGCAGGCCGCGGAGTTCGAGTCGACCAAGGAGTGCAACTTCGCCATCGCGCCGCCGGGCATCGGCCGCTTCCGCTGCAACGCGTTCCTGCAGCAGGGCCGCGTCGGCATGGCGATGCGCACGATCAATACCACGATCCCGACCTTCGAGGAGCTGAACCTGCCGCCAGTGCTCAAGGACGTGTGCATGAGCAAGCGCGGCATCATGATGTTCATCGGAGCGACCGGCGCCGGCAAGTCGACGTCGATGGCGGCGTTGCTTGGCTACCGTAACGAGAACAGCTACGGCCACATCATCACCATCGAGGACCCGATCGAGTTCGTGCACGAGCACAAGAATTGCATCCTCACCCAGCGCGAAGTCGGTGTGGACACCGACAGCTGGGAGATCGCGCTCAAGAACTCGCTGCGCCAGGCGCCGGACGTGATCCTGATCGGTGAAGTTCGCGATCGCAATACGATGGACTACGCGATCGCGTTCGCCGAAACGGGGCACCTCTGCCTGACGACGCTGCACGCCAACAGCACCAACCAGGCGCTCGACCGGATCATCAACTTCTTCCCTGAGGAGCGGCGTGCGCAGCTCCTGATGGATCTCTCGCTCAATATCCGGGCATTCGTCGCGCAGCGGCTGATCACGCGCCGAGACGGTCGGGGGCGCGTCCCGGCGGTGGAAGTGATGCTGAACTCGCCGCTCATTTCGGACCTGATCTTCAAGGGCGACGTCTCCGGCATCAAGGAGATCATGAAGAAGTCGCGCGAATTGGGCATGCAGACCTTCGACCAGGCGCTGTTCGAGCTCTACGAAGCGGGCATGATCAGCTACGAAGACGCGCTGAGAAATGCCGACTCGCTCAATGACCTGCGCCTCGAAATCAAGCTGCACGGCAAGGACGCCAAGAGCCGCAACGTCATGGCCGGTATCGGCAACCTCGATATCGTTCAGTAGACTGGCGCTAACGGTCTCATTGCGGCGAACGCCCGACCGGCGTCCCAGGCGCCGCAAGCGCCGGACCTACGGGTCCCGGCGCGGTCTCGGGAGTCAACCCACGACTCCCTCACCACGCCACCCGTGACGGTCGGCGCGGCGCACGGAAACGCCTGCCGGGCATTCGCCGCTCTCTGCACGACCTCAGCAAAGCCTCCTGATACGTGGGGGTACAATACCCTTCCATGGCCGGCCTCGATTCCAACACGCCGATTCCCACAGAGATCAAGCTTCACCAGACCTCGCGAGCGATGGAGCTCTCGTTCGCCGACGGCACGAGCTTTCGCCTGTCGTACGAGTTTCTGCGTGTCTATTCGCCCTCGGCTGAAGTGCGTGGCCACGGCCCGGGCCAGGAGACGCTGCAGGTCGGCAAGCGCGAGGTGTCCATCGCCGAAGTCGAGCAGGTCGGCCATTACGCGATCCGCCCGAAATTCTCGGACGGTCACGAGAGCGGCATCTACTCCTGGGATTACCTGTACGAGCTCGGCGTTCAGCACGATGAACTGTGGCAGCGCTATCTTGCGCGCCTCGCCGCTGCGGGAGCGAGCCGCGACCCCGATCCGAACGCTCCGGCGAGCGCCCCGGCACACGCCTGCGGGCATCATCACTAGTCGTGAGCGAAGACACGCACTTCGGCTACGAACGCGTTCCGCCGCAGGAGAAAGCACGTCGCGTGCGCGGCGTGTTCGATTCGGTGGCGGGCAAATACGATCTCATGAACGACCTGATGTCGGTCGGCATGCATCGGGTGTGGAAGCGCTTCACGGTCGAGTTGAGCGGAGCGCGGCCCGGCGACCGCGTACTCGACGTCGCCGGCGGCACGGCGGATCTCGCGCGGCTCTTCGCCGATCGTGTCGGCCCATCAGGCAGCGTTGTGCTGACCGACATCAACGCGGCGATGATCCGCGCCGGCCGTGACCGGATGCTCGACGAGGGTCGTCTCGCGCCCGCGATTCAGTGCAACGCAGAGGCCTTGCCCTTTGCGTCGCGAACATTCGACTGCATCTCGATCGGCTTCGGGCTGCGCAACGTCACGCGCAAGGAGGCCGCACTCGAAGAGATGCGCCGGGTGCTCAAGCCCGGCGGTGTTGCGCTCATCCTCGAGTTCAGCAAGGTGGCGCCGCCGTTTCAAGCCGCCTACGACTGGTACAGCTTCAACGTGCTGCCGCGGCTGGGCAAGCTCGTCGCGCATGACGAGGCAAGCTATCGTTATCTCGCCGAGTCGATCCGCGTGCACCCCGACCAGCCATCGCTCAAGGCGATGATGGAAGCCGCGGGCTTCGAGCGCGTCGAATGGTTCAACCTGACTGCCGGTGTGGTGGCAGTGCACCGGGGCTACGTGTTCTAGGACTTCGAGGCGTGAACCTCGCCGAAGACGCGATCAACCGCGCGCTCGAAAGCGAGAGCTGGGCGCGCGAAAAGCTGGCCGCGCACGCGGGGCGCACGGTAAGGCTCGTCGTCGGGCCGATGAGCCGGACGTCGGCCATCGACGCCGACGGGCGGTTGGGCCCCGGCGATGCCTCGCCCGATCTCACGCTCACGATCTCGCCGCTGCGGCTGCCCGCACTCCTCGCGCGCCCCGAGCGCTGGAGCGAGCTCGTCGCGGCGGAAGGCGATGCGGCGCTCGCCGCGACGCTTGCCGAGCTGGCGCTGACGCTGCCGTGGTTCGTCGAGCAGACGCTCGCCCGGGTGCTGGGCCCCATCGCCGGGCAGCAGATTGCGGACGCGGGGCGGCGATTGCTCGCGCTGCCCGAATATGTCGCGCAGCGATTCGGAGACAGCCTCGGCCGTTATGTCGCCGACGAGGCGCAGCTCGTCGTCGGCACCGAAGAAGCCCGCGCCTTCGCGGCGGAGGTCGCCACGATGTCGGCCCGGGTCGACGCCCTCGCCGCGCGCATCGAAGCGCTCGAAAAGTAGGGTCAGACTCGACTTTTCGGAAAGTAGGGTCAGACTCGACTTTCTGGCTTTCAGTGCTTGAGCACGTTCTCGACCGCGCCGGTGTTGGCGTCGATGATCACGCTCAGGCCCCCATCCTTCCCCTGGTCCTTGCTGTAATTGATGTACCAGGTC
>VBCL01000003.1 GCA_005888865.1 Betaproteobacteria bacterium
AGCGTGATCATTCCCGCGATGTCGTCGGGATGGTTGCCACCCGCGATGAATCCTTCGCGCACCACAGCGAGATCGGGGTCGGGCTTTTCCAGCTCGAGTCGCGCGCGCCGATCACCCAGCGGCACGGCGATCGCCGTGCGGAAGGCACCAAAGTCCTCTTCGGAGCGCGACTGGGTGTAGCGGGACAAGCGGTATACCGCTTCCTTCTGCCCTTTCGACCACAGGCTCTCGCCTCCGACATAGGCGCGACCCGCGGACACGATATTGAGGCTTTCATGCGCAAGCAACACCAGGACCACGATGACCGCGAGGAACGGCCACGTCACCAGGGCCAAGCGCCTGTGGACCCCCTTGGGCGCACGCTTTTTCCCCGATCGTGTCATGGCTTCTTCGTAATGTTTTCCGGCCCCGACGGCCGCATGGCAATGCTCCGTCAAGAGGAGTGCTCGACGCTCCCTTCGTCAAGGGAGCGACAGTTCCGGCCGCGGTTAGTTCGGAAGCTTACGCCGTCGTTCAATGCGAACGCGCGATGCTTCGAACCCTGTAAAATGATGGTTGCATAATCTGGGGGAGCCGGCCCACGGCGTTGTCGTCGGTCCGCTTCGATCCCGTATCCGCTCGAAACTGCACGAACCTGCGCTGCGTCACGAGCGCACGCCGCAGGGCATTTGGCCGCAACCCATGTTCGCATTCTTCGAATCCCGTATTCGACCGACCGAGTTGCCGCGAGGCGGGCCGCCTGGCGGGCTCGTCGCGTTCTACTGGCACTTCGTCCGACAGACCCGCTGGCTGTATGCGGGAATGTTTGTGACGGGTCTCGCGGTCGCTCTGATCGACACGCTGATCCCCGTTTTCATCGGCAAGCTCGTCACGTTGATGCAGGCCGTGGACCGGGCTGCCGCGTTTCATGCCGCGATGCCCGTGCTGTTCGGAATGGCGGCCCTGTTGATCATCGGTCGGCCGCTCACATTGCTCGCCGACAGTCTGGTCCGCAACAATGCCGTGGTACCCGGGGTGACCAGCCTCATCCGCTGGCAGAGCCATTGGCACGTGGTCCGGCAGAGCTGGCCGTTCTTCCAGAACGATTTCGCCGGGCGCATCGCCAACCGCGTCATGCAGACCAGCAATGCCCTGCGCGAGTCGGTCGTGTCGGGCATCCGCGCCATCTGGTACATCGCGATCTACGGCCTCTCCGCGCTGGTGCTGATGGCGATGGCCGACTGGCGCCTGGGCATCCCGACGGTGCTGTGGTTCGCGGGTTACATTTTCTTCCTGCGCCACTTCGTGCCGCGGATGCGCGATCTCGCCAAGACCAGCTCCGAGCTGCGCTCGCTGGTGATGGGCCGGGTCGTGGACAGCTACACGAACATCCTCACCGTGAAGCTGTTCGCCCGGGCGCGCGACGAGGACGCGTACGTGCGCGAAGTCGTCGACGAGCACACCGGGGCGATCGCCGCCCACATGCGGCTCATCACGCGATTCATGACAGTGCTCTCCACGATGAACGCGCTGCTTCTGGTGACGACCGCCGGCATCGGCATCACGCTATGGGGCTACGGACTGGTCAGCGCCGGTGTCGTGGCCACCGCGCTGCCCTTGGCCTGGCAGATCGCCAACGTGGCCGGCTGGGTAAGCTGGGAAGTCACGGGAATCTTCGAGAACATCGGCGTCGTCCAGGAAGGCATGGAAACCATCGCCGTGCCGCACACGCTGGTTGACCGGCCCGGAGCGCGCGAGCTCGAGGTTCCCCGCGGCGAGATCCGGTTCGAGCACGTGTCGTTCACGTACGGCCGCACCGACGGAAAGCGCGTACTCGACGACCTGAACCTGACCATCCGTCCCGGCGAACGCGTGGGACTGGTCGGCCGATCGGGCGCAGGCAAGTCCACGCTCGTGAACCTGCTGCTCCGCTTTCACGAAATGGAGCAAGGCAGCATCCGCATCGACGGCCAGGACATCAGCGCGGTGACTCAGGAGAGTCTGCGTGCGGCCATCGGCATGGTCACGCAGGACACCTCGCTCCTGCATCGCTCGATCGCCGCCAACATCGGCTATGGCCGTCCGGGCGCCAGTGCCGCGGAGATCAAATCAGCCGCGCGCAAGGCGCACGCGCACGATTTCATCGTCGACCTCCAGGACTGGAAGCGACGTACCGGCTACGAGGCGCACGTGGGCGAGCGCGGCGTGAAGCTCTCGGGCGGCCAGCGCCAGCGCGTCGCGATCGCGCGCGTGATCCTCAAGGACGCGCCGATCCTGGTGCTCGACGAGGCGACCTCGGCGCTCGACAGCGAGGTCGAGCTTGCGATCCAGGACCAGTTGCTGGGATTGATGCAAGGGAAAACGGTAATCGCCATCGCGCATCGCCTGTCGACGATTGCGCGCATGGACCGCTTGATCGTCCTGGATCAGGGCCGGATCGTCGAGCAGGGAACGCACGACGAGTTGCTGCGCCTGGACGGGCATTACGCCGTGCTCTGGAAGCACCAGTCGGGAGGATTTCTCCCGAAGGACACGCCGCAGGAAGATTTGCTGGTCATGGAGGACGCCCCGCTCGACGAGATGCGCGGCGCTGAGCAACCCGAGCCCAACGTCAACGACGAACCGATTCCGGCCCGGTCCTGACCCTCGTGACAACGCGCGCTCCGACCGCTCCTCGACGCGATCATTCCTGGCGCGGCGCGTATCGGGCTCCAACGAGAAGCGCGCCGAGCGCCAGAAGCGCAATGGTCGCGGCGAAAGCGTTGCTCGCGACCGGGAGGCTCGAAACGCGTGAGAGCAGGCCGACGCCGATGATCGGGAGCGAATTGGCGAGATAGCAGGTCAGCAGGTAGCTCGAGATCACCTCGGCCCGCTGCTCGGCGGGCGCGATCGCGTTGACCACCTGCAGGCTACCGCGGTAGCCCAGCGCGGCGGACGCCCCGGCAAGCGCCGTCGCCGCTGCGAGCAGCGTCATCGAGTGTCCGAGCTGCGCCGCCACGAGGAGTCCCAGGCTCGGAGGAAGCAGCGCGAGCCCGCTCAACATCGCGGTGCGGGATGCCAGCCTCTTGGTTGTAGCGACCGTGACGATCGCAACGATGAAGAGCTCGGAGACGACGATCCCGCCAATTGCCGGGTTTCGCTGTCCCAGATCTTCGGCCATCAAGCTCGGAAGCAGCGCCGCGTAAAAGCCGATCAGCGCAAACGTGGCGAATGCAGTGACGGCAGGGGCGATAAATTGCGACCGGATCGCGCGCGGTACGCCAATCCGCGGACGCAGCGAGACCTCGTCGAAATTGCGAACCCTTCGCTCCACGGTCTCCGGCGTGGCCCAGATAAAGAACGCGATCAACGCGAGGAGCGCGAGGTAGATGGCGTAGGAGAGCTCGACCGGCCATGGCGCGTATCGTGCCAACACCCCGGCGATCAGCGGACCGAGCGCGAGTCCCACAAAATTGCCGCCTGTCGCAAGCACGCTGGCACGCGACTTGTCTTGATTCGGCGTAAGCTCGGCGACCCACGCGGTGCACGTTCCCGAGGCGACGCCGATAGCGAGTCCGCTCAGCATGCGGCCGACGAAAAGCGACGATGTCCCCGCATCGAGCATGAAGACCAGCGTCGCGACGCCGGCGAGCGCGATCGCAGGAAACGTCGTCGGCCGCCGCCCGACTTGATCGGATAGGCGACCAAGCAGCAACAATGCCACCATATTGCCAACGACGTAAGCCGAGTACACGAGCGTCAGCGTGAGCTCGGAGAAGCCGTGCTCGCGCTGATAGAGCGCGTACAGCGGCGTCAGCAGCGTGCTGCCCATGAACATCGTGGCGATTCCCGCGGCGGCGATCCATGCCGCGGGGATGAAACGGAAAGGTCTTGCTTGAAAACCGAGGCGGCGCGCCACGTCGGACATCCATCCTCTCCATATCCATTTTGGGAAGGCGGTGCCGACAACCGCCGGGACCGAACCGGGCCCGGAAACGCCCAGCGGCTTCATACATCCAGTAGGAACCGAGGGAAGCGATGGAGTTCCGAAAGCGTTCGCCGTAGCGAGGGAGCCTTGCTGCTGTTTTAATCGGCTGCGAACCCCATCAGCGCCTTCGCGTAAGCGGGCGCGGTCGGCTCGTGCATGAAATACGCATGGATCTCGCGCCACGACGTGGCTTCCAGCCGCCGTGCCCACTGCGCGAGCTCGTCGTCCGAGTAGGTCTCGAGACGTAGCCGGACATACCCCCAGGGCGCGGTCTCGACCAGGGGCGGCGGCGCGTTGTCTTCGCGCTCGGACAGGCACAGCGATGCGCCGGCTGCCTTCAGCGCGTCGTAGACGTCGTCGGCGAACCAGCTTTCGTTGCGAAACTCGAACGCGGCGCGGTGGTCGTCGGGAAGCAGGCTTAAGAATGCTTCCAGACGCGGCAGGTCCTTCTTCAGATTCGGCGGCAGCTGGAACAGCACCGGGCCGCGCTTTGCGCCGAGCGCCGTAAGATTCCGGTAGAGATATTCGACCGAGTCGGCCGCCGCCTCGGCCTTGAGGCGCGCGATGTGCGTGATCCGGCGCGACGCCTTGATCGCGAACCGGAAATGCTCCGGGGTCGCCGCGACCCATGCCTTGAGCATGTCCACGCCGGGCATGCGATAGAAGGTGTTGTTGATCTCGACCGTCGGCAGATGCTGCGCGTAGAACGGCAGCATGTCCTCGGCCTTGATCTTCTCCGGATAGAAGCTTCCCTTCCATTCCTTGAAGGAGTAGCCGCTCGCACCCGCCAGAAGTTTCGAAGTGGTCATATGCCGGGTCCCCGGTTTGTCCCTAGAATCGCCCCATGGCGAAAAACAACCTGACCGAATATTCCGCCAAGCGGACCTTCGCCGCCACGCCCGAGCCGCCGCCGGCCGTCGCTGTGCCCGGGGGCGGGCCGCTGCTCTTCGTGGTCCAGCAACATTCCGCGCGGCGCCTGCACTACGACTTCCGGCTCGAATGCGATGGGGTCCTCAAGTCCTGGGCCGTGCCCAAGGGGCCGGCGCTCGATCCCGACGAAAAGCGCCTTGCCGTGCATGTGGAGGATCACCCGTATGACTATGCCTCGTTCGAAGGCGTGATTCCACCAGGACAATACGGCGCGGGCGAAGTGATCGTCTGGGATTGTGGCGTGTATTCCCCCGACGAAGGCGGGGCGACCTGGTTCCACGACCGCGCGCAGGCCGAGCGCGAAGTCCGGGAAGGGATGGAAAAAGGCAAGCTGAGCGTCCTGCTGCGCGGTGAGAAGCTCAAAGGCTCGTTCGCGTTGGTACGCACCAAGGACGCGAAGCAGTGGCTCCTGATCAAGCACAAGGACCGATTCGCGGCGGCCGTCGATGTTACGAGGCAGAACCGCTCAGTGCTCTCCGGCGTCGCGGTCGAGGATCTCAAGGTGGTCCCCGCGCACCGGATCCCCGCCGCGCAGCTCGTCCCGTCGGGCGCGATCGAAGCGATGCCGGCGAAGCTCGAGCCGATGCATGCGGAATCGGGCGACGCGCCCTTCAATCGCCCGGACTGGATGTGGGAGCCCAAGCTCGATGGCTACCGCGTGCTCGCCTTCATCGAGAGGCAGAGCGTAAAGCTGCGCTCGCGGCGAGGGCTCGATCTGTCCGCCACGTTTCCCGGGCTCTGCGCGGAGCTCGGCAAACAGGGCTCGGGCAGCATGATCCTCGATGGAGAGATCGTGGCGTTCGATGCGAGCGGCAAGCCGTCGTTCGGCGCGCTTCAGGAGCGCGCCCAGCTCAAAGCCGAGCGCGACATCGCCTCGGCCGATCGCAACGCGCCTGTGGCCTTCGTCGCCTTCGACCTCCTGCATTTCGCGGGGATCAACCTGCGCAAGGCGCTGTACCGGGATCGGCGGCGCTACCTCGCCCAATGCCTGCTGCCGTCGCCGCTCGTCCAGTTGGTGCATGCGTCCGACGACGGCGTCGCGCTGCATGCCGCGGCGCTCGCCAGCGGCTTCGAAGGGGTGATCGGCAAGCGCAAGGACAGTCGCTACGAGGCCGGGCGGCGATCGGCATCGTGGCTCAAAGTGAAGCCCACGCAAAGCGCCGATTTCGTCGTCGGCGGCTACACGAAAGGGAAAGGCTCGCGCGTGCCGCTGGGTGCGATTCTCGTCGGCTACTGGGACGGCGCCAAGCCGCGCGGAAAGCTCCATTACGCTTCGCACGTCGGCTCGGGATTCGACGAGCGCACGCTCGGGCAGGTGAAGGCAAAGCTCGATTCGTTGCAAAGGCGCACCTGCCCATTCGTCGAGACGCCGGAGTTGAACGCGCCGACGACGTGGGTCGAGCCTCGGGTGGTCGCCGAGGTGACCTATCAGAGCTGGACCGATGACAACCATCTGCGCGCGCCCGTGTTCCTGCGGCTGCGCGATGACATCGATCCCAAGGCGGTGCGCCGCACCGAGCCCGGTCACGCGCCCAAGTCGACCTCTTCGTGCAACGCATCAGCCAACTCATTGGCCAAGTCCACAGCGGGCGGGCCCATCGAGGAAGTCCTCGCGCAACTGGACAACGCCAAGGCCACGCTCACGATCGCGGTCGGGCCGCACCGGATTCGCTTGACGCACCTCGATCGCGTTTACTGGCCGGCGGATCCGGCGCTCAAGCAACCCGCGCTCACCAAGCGCGACCTGCTGCGCTATTTCGCTCAGGTCTCGCCGTTCATCCTGCCGCATCTCGCCGATCGTCCTCTGACCATGATCCGCATGCCCGACGGGATCCGCGGGCAACGGTTCTTCCAGAAGCACTGGGAGCAGGAGCGGCCTGCGTTCGTCGAGACCATTACGGTCTACTCCGGTCACAAGGACGAGAGTCACGAGTACCTCCTGTGCAGCAACCTCCCGACCCTCCTGTGGCTCGCCCAATCCGGAACGCTCGAGTTTCACATCTGGCATTCGCGGGCGAAGGTGGGCCCCGATGCGACCTCGAAAAGCACCGACTACGCCACCTCGCTCGAGTCGCTGGAGGGCTCGGTCCTCAACTATCCCGATTACGTGGTGTTCGACATCGATCCCTACATCTATTCCGGGAAGGAGGCGCCCGGCGCCGAGCCGGAGCTCAACACGGTGGCGTTCCAGAAAGGCAAGGAAGTGGCCTTCTGGCTGCGCGAGCTGCTGCAAAGCATGTCGCTCGAGCCCATCGTCAAAACCTCGGGCAAGACCGGCCTGCACGTGTTCGTGCCGATCCGGCGAACGATCGATTTCGACGCCGCCCGGCACGTATCGGAGCTGGTCGGCCGGCATTTGATGCGCCTGCACCCTCGGGACATCACCCTGGAGTGGAGCGTACCCAAGCGTACGGGTAAAATCTTCATGGATTACAATATGAATGTTCGCGGCAAGACGCTGAACGTCGCCTACTCGCCACGGGGCGAGCCGGGGGCGCCGGTGTCGATGCCGCTGACCTGGGAGGAGCTGGCGGGCGCACACCCGCTCGACTTCCGGATCACCAACGTGCCGGAGCGCCTGGGAGAGACGGGCGATCGCTGGCGCGACGCCCTCGAGCGCAAGCAAAGTCTCGAGAGTGCGTTGAAGCGGGTCAAGGCTTAGAAGAATCGGAGGCAGAAGATGGCTGCACGATCGATAGCATCGCTGACGGTGTCCTTCGGACTGGTGTCGATTCCGGTGAAGCTCTACTCGGCCACCGAGGCGAGCCGGGCGATCTCCTTCAACCTGCTGCACAAGACCTGCGGGTCGCGCCTGAAGCAGCAATACCTCTGCATCAAGGAGGAAGTCCCGGTCCCGCGCGAGGACATGGCGAAGGGCTACGAATTCGCGAAGGACCAGTACGTGGTCTTCTCGCCCGAGGAGCTCAAAGCCATGGAAGAGGCCGGCACGCATATGGCGGAGATCACCGAGTTCGTGCCGATCGAGGCGGTCGACCCGGTGTACTTCGACAAGGCGTACTACCTCGCCCCCGACAAGGGCGGCGCCAAGCCTTTCGCGCTGCTCGCGAGCGCATTGCGCGAGTCGAAGCGCTGCGCGCTCGGGCGCTGGGCCGCGAGGGGCAAGGAGTACATCGTGATGATCCGCCCGGTCGAGGACGGGCTGGTCATGCAGCAGCTTCTCTATGCGGGTGAAGTGCGCTCGATGAAGGAGCTCGAGATTCCGAAGACCGACGTCAAGGACGCCGAGCTGAAGCTCGCCAAGCAGCTCATCGAGCAGCAGGCGTCCGACACCTTCGATCCGAGCGTCTACAAGGACACCGTGCGGGAGCGCATCGAGGCCGCGGTGCAGAAGAAGGTCGAGGGCCAGGAGGTTACTCTGGCCGAGGCGCCCGAAGGCGGCGCGCAGGTCATCGATCTCATGGAAGCGCTGCGCGCGAGCCTGGAGAAAAAAGGGCCTCAACGCGCCAAGGTGTCGGAACCCGACCTCGCTGCGCGCAAGCCGCCCAAGCGCGCACAGGCCGCCGAGCCGGCAGCGGCACCCGCGTCGCGCAAGGTCAAGAAGAAAGCCTAGGCACCGGGCATCGCGTTACCCGTTCGTCCTGAGCTTGTCGAAGGGGAACGGGTAACGTCCGAGTCTCTATGCCGTGCGAGTCCGTTCATGGTTCGACAAGCTCACCACGAACGGACGGGTCAACAGGCCTCCGAGGAGCGGGACACCGGCCGAATGCATCAATACGGCGTTCGCGACGTCGAGAGGCTGCTTCGCCTTCCTCGCAGCACGATCAGGGCACTGATCGCGGCCGGATTCGTGTCCCCCGCGCGCGGGCCCCGCAGCGAATGGCGATTTTCCTTTCAGGACCTGATCGTCCTGCGTACCGCCCAGGCGCTGGCCGATGCCAACGTGCCCCAGCGGCGAATCACCCGATCGGTCAGAGACCTTCGCCGCCATCTCCCCGAAGCCATGCCGCTCTCGGGCTTGAGCATCTGTGCCGTCGCCGACCGTGTCGTGGTCCGCGAAGGCGGCGGCCGCTGGCAGGCGGATTCCGGGCAATACCTGCTCGAATTCGAGGGCGATCCTGCCAATGGTTCGTTGAGTATCATCGACCGACAAAAAGAAGCCGTGGCATCCGGCGGCGCGCAGGAGTGGTTCGACCGGGCCGTTGCGTTGGAGAACGAGGATGCCGAAGCGGCCCAGAAAGCATAC
This sequence comes from Betaproteobacteria bacterium, assembly GCA_005888865.1. Classification (GTDB taxonomy): domain Bacteria; phylum Pseudomonadota; class Gammaproteobacteria; order Burkholderiales; family Casimicrobiaceae; genus PALSA-1003. The sequence continues at coordinate 9,081 of VBCL01000003.1, forward strand.
GAGCAAGCCATCGCCGGTGATCCAACGCTTCTCGATGCCCGGATCAACCTCGGGCGCCTTCTGCACGAAGCCGGGCACCACGCAAAATCGGAACGGGTCTATCGCGAGGCGGTGAAAACCTGTGGACGCGATCCGGTGCTGCTCTACAACCTCGGCGTGCTTCTCGATGACATGGATCGCAAGGCCGAAGCGGTGGCCGCGTACGAAGCGGCGCTTTCGGGCGATCCGGGGCTCGCCGACGGTCATTACAACCTGGCGCTGCTCTACGAGAAACTCGAGAAGCCGAAGGACGCGATCCGCCACATGGCTCGGTATCGCGCGTTGACCGGAAGCAGATCGAATTGAGCGAACGGTCCGCAGGTGTCACCGGTCGCATGCGGCGCGCAGGACGGGTGATGGCGCGCGCGTTCCTGCTCTCCGGCGTTCTCACGGCGCTCGGGGCGCCGGCGATCGCCCAGGACGCTTACCCGAGCCGTCCGGTGAAGATCATCGCGCCGCAAGCTCCCGGCGGCGGTGTCGACCTCGTGGCGCGGATCATCGCCGAGAAGCTGCGCGTCGCGATGGGACAAAGCTTCGTCATCGATAACGAGGCGGGCGCGGGTGGCGCGATCGCCGCGCAGATGACGGCGCGAGCGAAGCCGGATGGCTACACCCTGATGATTGGCTACGTCGCGACGCACGCCACCAATCCGGCGGTGAAAAAGAATCTCGGCTACGACGCCGTGAAGGATTTCACGCCCATCGCCATGCTCGGCGGCACGCCCAACCTGCTGGTCGTGGCACGCGCGGTACCGGTCAACACGCTGCAGGAATTTGTCGCTTACGCCAAGGCCAACCCAGGCAAGGTCGATTACGGCACCTCGGGTGTGGGCACGCTGAACCACCTGGTGATGGAGCAGTTCAAGCACGCCTCCGGCGTGCCCAGCATGGCTGTCCCGTATCGAAGCATCGGCCAGGCGTTCACCGACGCCATGGGCGGGCAGATCCAGGTGATTTTTCCTGGCCTCGCTGCCGCGTTGCCGCACGTGCGCTCGGGCGCGTTCAAGCCGCTCGCCGTCACCGGCGACAAGCGCCAACCGCTGCTGCCCAACGTGCCGACATTCAAGGAGTCCGGCTACGAGGGTTTCGACGGCCTGACCTGGTATGGCATCGTCGGACCGGCGAAACTGCCAGATGCCATCACGCAAAAGCTCAACCAGGAAATCAACAAGGTCCTCGCCTCTTCCGAGCTGCGCGACAAGTTCAATGCGGAAGCGCTCACCGTCATGCCGATGACGCCACAGCAGTTCGGCAAGTACATTGCCGACGAGGTCGCGCACTGGACGGCGGTTGCCCGCGCCAGCAAGATCGAAGCCGAATAAACGCACGTACGAACAGGAAACGATGGGTCTCCCGAAGCTTTCCGTCTCGGAGCAGCTCGCCGCGGCTTTCTCTCGCACGCCTCCAACCTTGCCCGCCGCCGTGTCGGCCATGTGCGATGCGGTGCTGATGGATGTCGCCGGACTGTGCGTGGCGGCGAGGAACAGCGATTATGTGCAGGCCGCGTTGCGCGCGACGGCAGAAGCGGGTGTCTGCACCGTGATCGGCCATCCCAGCGGGTTCAACGTGGCCACGGCGGCGCTGTGCAACGGCACCGCCGCGCACGGGGAAGATTACGACGACACCTTCGAGGGCGGCCCGGTGCACGCCGGTGCGGTGATCATCCCGGCGATCCTCGCTACGGCCGAGCAGCACGGTCTCACGGGCAGCGACCTGGGGCGCGGCATCGCCGTGGGTTGCGAAGTCATGTGCCGCCTGTGCCTCGTGGCGCCCAAGCGCGTGCACAAGGCGGGGTTTCATCCGACCGCCGTGTTCGGTGCGTTGGGTGCCGCAGCGGGCGTGGCCTCGGCGCTCTCTCTCGACAAAACGCAATGGTTCAATGCGCTGGGCATCGCCGGGAGCATGGCCTCCGGCATCATCGAATACCTCGCGGAAGGTGCATGGACCAAGCGCATGCATCCGGGCTGGGCCGCGCAGGCAGGCTATCGCGCTGCCCGCATGGCGCAGGCCGGCTTCACGGGCCCGCGCACGCTGTTCGACGGTGAGCACGGGTTCTTCCATGCGTTCGCCAATAACGATGGCTGCGATTTCAGCGCGATGCTCGAGGGAGCGGGAAAGCACTGGCTCTGCGCCGACATCGCCTTCAAGCCTTACGCCTGCGGCACCATGGCTCATCCCTACATCGACTGCGCGCGCAAGCTCGTTGCCGACGGCGTTGCGCCGGGTGACGTGACCTCGATCGAGTGCAAGACCGCCGAGGGCATCGTACACCGCCTGTGGGAGCCGCTCGCCGCCAAGCAGAATCCGCTCAACGGCTACGCCGCCAAGTTCAGCATTCCCTACGCCATCGCGGTCGGCATGCTGCGGGGCGATGCGGGCCTCGTCGATTACGAAGAAGCGGTGGTGCATGACCCCGCGGTGCGCGCGCTCGCCGGCAAGGTGCGCTACGTCGTCGATCAGGACAATCCCTATCCGCGGCAGTTCACCGGCCACGTGCGCGTCACGCTCGGGACCGGCGAAGTGCGCGAAGTGAGCCAGGGACATTTTCGCGGCGGCCGCGAGGAGCCAATGTCGGCCGAAGCGCTCGAAGCGAAGTTCATCGCCAATTGCAATTACGGTGGTTGGAACGCAGATCGCGCGCGTGGCGCTCTCGCCGTGCTGCGCACGCTGCGCGCCGCGCCGCGAGTCGACCTTGCCGGGTTACGAGGCTAGTCGTGGACAGCGCACCGCTCAAAGGCAAGGTCGCCCTGGTCACCGGCGCCGGGCGGAACATCGGGCGTGCAATCGCGCTGGCGCTCGCCGACGCGGGCGCCAAAGTGGCGGTGAACGTGCGCGCCAGCCGCGACGAAGGTCAGGCCGTGGTGGACGAGATCGTGGCTCGCGGCGGTGACGCGGTGCTGGTCGTGGCCGACGTCACGCAGCGCACCGAGGTCGACGCGATGATTGCAGCGATCTGGAGCCACTTCGGGAGGTTGGACATCGTTGTCAACAACGCCGCGATCCGTCACGAGGCGTCGTTCGCCGACCTGCCGTACGCCGATTGGCGCGCGGCCCAGGCGGTGTGCGTCGACGGCGCCTTCCATTGCACCCAGGCCGCGCTGCCGCTGCTGCGCGACAGCGGCGCCGCCGCAGTGATCAATATCGGCGGAATGACGGCGCACACCGGCGCCTCGAACCGCGCGCATGTGGTGACGGCCAAGGCGGCACTCGGGGGCTTGACGCGCGCGTTGGCGCACGAGCTCGCAGAGTTCGGCATCACCGTCAACTGCGTCTCGCCGGGCATGATCGATACGGTGCGCAAGGCTTCGAGCGCTTCGGCGACGCCCGCACATCATTCCGTTCACACGACCTTGCTTGGGCGTCGCGGCCGCCCCGACCAAATCGCCAGCGCCGTCGTGTGGCTGGCCGGTCCCGGCGGGCGCTTCACTACCGGCCAGACGCTGCACATCAACGGCGGCGCCTACGTAGGCGGCTAAATCAGAGCCCCGGGATCTCTTTCAGCCCGACGCACGGGCGATGGTCGCATCGATCCACCTTGCCAAAGCATCGGCCAATTCGTCCATGACTTCCGCATCCTTCCGCCCCGTGCGCGCCGGTACGTGAAACGAGTGGTCGGCATCCTCGAACAGCATTAACGTCGCGCGCACGCCGAGCTTCCTCGCGAGCGGTTGCAGGAGCGTCAAGTCTGCCAGCTGATCGCGGGTCCCCTGCAGGAACAGCATCGGAATCTGCACCTCGAAGAGATGCTTCGCCCGCTCGTCCGAGGGTTTTCCCGCCGGATGCAGCGGGAAACCGAGGAAAACCAGGCCGCGGACGAGAGCGAGCGACGCCTCGGCTTGCGCTTGCGAGGTCATGCGGCCCCCGAAGGATTTGCCGCCCGCGAAGAGGGTAAGCTCAGGGATCCGATGCGAGGCTTCCGCGACTGCAGCGCGGACGGTCGCCTGGGCGAGCTTGGGCGTGTCGGGCCGCTTCGAGCGCTGCTCCATGTAGGGAAACTGATAGCGCAGCGTGGCGATGCCACGTTCGGCAAGCCCGTTCGCGATGCTCGCCATGAACGGGTGCGTCATGCCGGCGCCCGCGCCATGCGCCATCACATAGCAGGCGTGCGCCTCCGGCGGTACTTGCAGCAACCCGGAGACGCGATGTGCCTCGCCGACCGCGATCGTGATCGGCTGCGCCGTCGCCTTCATTGCGAGCGCGGGCCTCCTAGACGTCGATCAACAGCTTGAATCCGCCGTAGATGAGCCGCTTGCCATCGAAGGGCATTTTCTTCGGATCCATCATGTCGGCGAGCCGCGGGTCCTTCATGACCTTGGCGTTGATGCGGTCGCGATCGGCGCGAGACTTGTACACGATCCATGAGAACACCACGGTCTCGCCGCGCTTGACCTTGACGCTTCTCGGAATCGTCGCCGATCCACTCCTTGTAGTCGAGGGCGCCGAACTCCCTCCAGATCTTCCCGGCTTTCTTGGCCAGGCGCCGGTATGCCGCCAGGTTCTTCACGGGTACCGGTACGACGAAACCATCAACATAGCTCATAACGCCTCCAGGTTGCGGGCATTCCAGAATGATGCCCAAGGTTGTTCGTAAGCCTCATTCGGTTGCCGGGACGGCGGCGCTCTCGTACTCGTCGTGACGCCGCCACCACTGATAGGGCGGAGTCTGCGGAGTACCGGGGGGAGAGTCCTCCCAGTCTTCCTGTCGACCCAGAGGGGTCAGGTCGAGGAAGGTCCAAACGCTTCCGAGCGCTTCGACGCCGCGCCCCGTCGTGAAATAGGAGCGAAGCACGCGGTCTCCATCACGAAAGAAGACGCTGAGCCCGAACGTCTCGCCGGCGTCGCTCGTGAGTCCGAAGTCGGTATTGAGATCGCTGCCGGCGGAGGAGAACCAGGGTATGCGCCAACCCATTCGCGCCTGGTAGCGCTGCAGGTTCGCCAGCGGTGCGCGGGACACCAGGACCAGCGAAGTATCGCGGGCGTGCAGATGGGCGAGGTGGCCGAGGTTGTCGACGAACTGCGAACACCCGGGACAGCCCGCCGCGGGCCAGCCGCCGACGCCTGGAGCGAACATGAAGTGATAGACGATGAGCTGGCGGCGTCCGTCGAACAGATCGAGCAGGCGCGCCTTGCCGTCCCGACCGTCGAACACGTAGTCCTTGTCGATGCGGACCATCGGCAGCCTGCGCCGCTCCGCGGCCAGCGCGTCGCGCGCCCGTGTGGCTTGCTTTTCCTTGATGAGCAGCTTGTCGCGAGCGGCTTGCCACTCGGTAGGTGAAACAACTTGCGGTTTGATCATCGCAATCTCTCCTCGTTGCGATCGTGGAGTCCGTTAGCCGGGATCACTTGCTCGCCATGCCACCGTTGACCATCCACGCCGTGCCGAACCGGTCGACCAGCATACCGAAACCTTCGGCCCAGAATGTTTTCTGAAAAGCCATCGTGACCTTGCCGCCTTCGCCGAGGACGTCGAACATCCGCCGCGCCTCGGCGACCGTCGGGTAGATCAGCGAGAGCGAAAATCCATGCATGCCCGCGTAAGGCTGATCGCTCATCCAGTCGGATGCCATCAGCATTCCGCCGTCGAAGGTCAGGCGGGCGTGCATGATCTTGTCGGCGCTCTCCGGCGGTGTTTGTCCCGCGATAGGGGATTGGGCGTGAGTGATCAAGTCGAGCTTGCCGCCCAGCGTGCGTTCGTAGAAACGCATCGCGTCGGCGCAGTTGTCATCGAAAAACAGGTAGGCGTTGAGTTGGTGCATAGCAATTCCTCGTTCAGTGGTTGAGATTGCGGCTTGGATCCCGCGGCGCGGGTGCGCGATTACTTCTTTGCAGCGACCTGCGCGCGCAAGCGTTCCTCTTGCGCCCTGAGCTCGGGCGTGAACTCGGCGCCGAAGTCCTCGGCCTCGTAGACCTGACGAATCTCGATCTCGGACTCGCCCGGAAAGGGGTTGGGGCAGCGCTTGACCCATTCGATCGCTTCTTCCTTCGATTTCACCTGCCACAACCAGAAACCGGCTACGAGCTCCTTCGTCTCGGCGAAAGGACCGTCGATCACCGTCCGCTTCGCGCCGGAGAACCTGACGCGTGCGCCCTTCGAGCTCGGATGCAGCCCCTCGCCTGCGAGCATCACGCCCGCTTTCGCCAGCTCCTCGTTGAACTGGCCCATATCGGACAGCAGCTTCTGGTCCGGAAGCGCGCCTGACTCCGAAAGTTTAGTGGCCTTGACCATGACCATGAATCGCATCGTCGTATCTCCTGTATCGAGGTTGGTTGGAGCTCGGACGCCGGCCGGCGTCGGCCGTCCGGTATCCGGCTCTACTGGTTAGTCGAATGGGGAAAAGCGGAATCGACAGGTTCGGCGCCTTTTTTGGAGACTGTCAGGCGTCGGCAAATCTTTGACCGCAACGGCCAGCGGGTCGTTTCGAGCCCGGCCCGCCCGCGTGCGGCGGTCGCAGGCGCGGGGCCCGGGCCGCTGAGCGATGGTACCGACGGGGCGGCTGCGCCGCTTGGGGCGGCCGCCGCGGGGCGTCGGCTCGGAGCGCCGTCGGCGAGGGCCGACGCGCAGATGTAGGTTCCTTTAGGCCAGGCCGTGCAAGCCTGAGAGCATCTCTCGCAAACGAGCGCGGATGGCCGTTTCCGTCTGGTCGTCTTCGATAACCATTGGACTCGCCAGAATTTGTCGGCGTGCCTCGAGCCACGGGCCCGACAAAGGGCTCGGGGCCGCGGCATCAGCCGCCCACGCCCGCTGGAGCTGCTCGTTCGCGCGAGCCCGCTGCTCGAGAAGCTTCGGCAGTTGATCATCGCAGCGGGCAATCGGCCTAGGGTAGCCGCGAACCTCGGCGTTGAGCTCGCGGGCTCGTTGCTCGAGATAGCGCTCGAGTTCGAACCAGCATTCGAGAACCGGATCCACCGATGGATCGGCTCGAGCCGGAGCCGTTACGTTCGTGGGCGCTTCCGGCTCGCCGGGTGGTTCGAAAACTGATCTGCTCGGGTTCATCTACCCTCCCAATCGACAGTCGCAGTATCGGCTTGCTTTACTCTCACTAAAATTGAATAATTCGCAAGAAATATAGTAGTTATTGGAATATGTTAGCCGGGATCGACGCCCTCATCGCACTGGAGAGGTACGGAACCGTCAGCGAAGCGGCCGTACGCCTTCGCCTGACCCAATCGGCAGTGAGCAAGCGCCTCAAGGCGTTGAACGACGCGCTCGGCTTCGAGCTCGTCGAGCCCGACGGCCGCAGGATTCGGCTCACGTCGCAGGCGGTCACCTTTCTGGAACGTGCGCGGCCGCTGGTCGCCGAGTTGCGGGGCTTGCGAACACCGCTCCAAAGCGCCTCGATGTCCAGCTTTTCGCTTGCGCTTGCCGATTCGATCGCCTCGTCGTGGGGCCCGCGCGTCGTGCGCCAGGCGCTCGAGAGCCTGCACGGCGTCGCGGTCGATCTGCATGCGCACCGGAGCGTGCTCGTCATCGAGTTCGTGCGGCTGGGGCGCTACCACATCGGCCTGTGCACCGATCCGCTCGCGGCGAAAGATCTGATTCATCATCGGCTCATCGACGAGCCGGTCGTGCTGATGCACGCCGCTGGTCGCCCAAAGCCCACGGACCAGTTGCCGCTCCTATCGATCGAATCGACGTCGGCGGCGTGGAAGGCGATCGAACCGCTCATCAGGCAACACCATCGGCAACTGCTGCAACGGCACCTCATCCCCGTGGAGTCGTTCAGCGCAGCCATGCAGATGGTCGAGGCCGGATTCGGGGACGGCCTGATTCCGCTCGGGCTGATTCTGGAGAAAGGCCTTCGTCGGCGCAGCTACAGCGAACTGCCCGGGATCAGGCGGCCGGTGTCGCTGCTGACCCGGAAGACCATCAATCAGCTCGCCAGCTTCGGTCGCCTGCGCGAGCAGTTGATCAAGGCGACCGCGGCGTACTTTGCCAAGGCGCGACCCGCGTGATGTCGCGGCGCGGGTCCGTCCGCGATTGGCAGGGAGAGGGTCCACAGCCTAAAATCGAACTCTGACTCGCCGAAGAGCGAAAATGCCCTGCGGGCGCCGGCACGGGCTGCCGCTCGGGGGTCCTCCACCACATCGGATCCTCATCCATGAAGTGCACACTGGTCGGGTCTCGTTTTTTCGGCGGCACGGTGTTCGAAGCGTTGCGCAACGACGGGACCGAAATTGCGCGGGTCGTGGCACCCGCCGCGGACGACCGGCTGGCCCTTGCGGCACAGAGCGCGGGTGTTCCTGTCCACATCCTCGAAAATGCCAGGAACGTTCCTGCGGAGGCAATCCCCGAGGGGACCGATCTCATCGTGGCGGCGCACACCCACGCGCGTGTGAGCCGCGAGGCGTTGGCGCGCTCGCGCCTGGGCGGGATTGGTTATCACCCGTCGCTGCTACCACGCCATCGCGGTATCGCCGCCGTGGAATGGACGATTCTCGAAGGCGATCCGATCGCCGGCGGATCGGTCTATCACCTGGCCGACACGATGGACGCGGGCGCGATCGCCGCGCAGGAC
>VBCL01000326.1 GCA_005888865.1 Betaproteobacteria bacterium
TCAGATCACGATAGTTGTAGATTTCGCCGTTGTACACGATGACGACGCTGCCATCCTCGTTGTACAAGGGCTGCTGTCCGGTCGACAAATCGATGATCGACAGCCGCCGATGGCCCAGACCCACGCCAGGTTCGAAATGGAATCCGCCTTCGTCGGGTCCGCGGTGAAGCTGGCTCTCGTTCATGCGCGCGACCAGCTCACGCGGGATGTTCCGTTTTCCCGAAAGATCGAAGATGCCGACGATGCCACACATGGGAGGGCTCTATGGTAGGGACGCGCGTTGCAGCGACGGTGACTCGGGCGATGCCAGCGGAGCGCCGATCCCGTCGCGCAAAGCAGGAAGGGCGACGCCGGCGGCGATGAGGGCCCGCTCGTAGACGCTTGCGTAAGCGGCGACCATCGTCGCCAGACTGAACCGGGTCTCAGCCACACGATGCGCCGCCTTCGCGTGGCGGTGTGCGGTCGCCCGATCGCCGAAGTAGTCGAGAATGGCCCGGGCGAGCGCATCGGGGTGAGCCGAGCGAACCAGCGTGCCCGTTGCCCCCGACACGAGTTGCGACGACCGGAAGGCGCGTCGCCATCGCCTCGAGAATCGTGTTGGACACGCCTTCGGCGAGCGAGGGCAGCACGAAGCAGTCCAGCCCACGCATGAATTGCGGAATATCGGCGCGTTCGCCAGCGAACCAGGCGAGGTCTCGAACACCGGCATCGGATAGCACCGACTCTGCCTGCTCCTTGAGCGCGCCGTCCCCGGCGACGACCAGCCGCAGCGTCGTCGCCGCCCCAGGGCGCATCGCCAGCGTACGCACGAACGCGCGAACGAGGTTCAGCGGATCCTTGATGCCTTCGAGTCGGCCAACGCTGCCGATCAACCAGTGGTCCGGGGCTCGAAAGGGACAACCGGCGATCGGGACGGGCGTGCCCGCAGCAGGAAAAAACCGCGCCGTGTCGACGCCGTTGTAGATCTGCGAGATCAACCTGTCCGGCACGCCGACCTGGCGCTCGAGGTACCCGGTCAGGTGCCGCGACAGCGCGATGTAGCGGCTCACGAACGGCCGGTAGAGCCTTCGCGCCAGCCGATACCTGCGGCGACGCCCCGCGGGATCCTGAATATCCCAACCGTGCTCGCCATGGATCCGCACCGGGACGCGCGCCACCCACGCCGGGACGACGGCTTCCAGCGCCGCAAGGTTGCGGGTATGCACAATCGCCGGACGCAGCGACCTGAACACGCGCAGGAGCTCCGGATACTCGCGCAGCAGGTGCCCGGGCCTTTTCCCCAACGCGATATAGCGCACATCGCGATGAGCGATCCGTTCGACGAACTCGGGACAAATATCCGTCAACGAGACAATCGCGTGCCGCCACCGGTCACGCGAAAGATGATTGACCAGATTGACGATCCCGTTCTCGAGTCCGCCAACACCGAAGCGGAAAACGACGTGCGCGACCAGAGGTTGTGCAGCGTTCATGCCGATCGCCGCCTCACTGTCCGCTCGCCATGATCTCCGCCCCCGCGCGAGCCAGCGCGGCATTGATCGACGGCATCATGTCGCGGGCGAATTCCGAGAGCGTCGCCACGGGCGGCCGGCTCGGATCGTCGTAGGGCGTGGCGAGAATGATCGCGGCTCCGTCGTCGCCCCGATTGGCGAGCTTCTCGGAGGCCAGCATCGCTTTGGCGATGTACGGATTGACGACGTCGTGACTGCCGATGCGGAACCAGTCCCAGATGAGCAAACGCTGCTGCGGCGAGCGCAGCCGCGTTTCGCGCACGTCGAGCGTTCCGGGCCCCAGCGCATTTTTCACACGAGACTCGCTCAAGCTCGTCCACACCGGATGCTTCTGAACCACCATGATGTTCCACGAGTTGACGAGCTGCGCCCCGCGCCGTTGGTGGTGGTAGTAGCCGAGGTGGAGCGCAACCACGCTCTCTCCCTTGCTGTAGACCTGAAAGATCGTCGCGGACGCGGGATCGTAGTGGGGACGCCAGTCGGTCAGCGGCGCGGGATCGGCGACCCAGCCGCCCGCGCCGGCAGGCGCAACAAGCCTCAACGCGGGTTGGCTGCCCGCGGTGTCCTCGCGGTCCAGGTAGGCGGCATAGGCGGGCCAGGCAGCGGCGAGCGCGACCGAGATCACGACGTATCCGGCGAAGATTGCGCGTGTCCCCGTCTGCGTCGACGGCGAAGCACGCGGTGCCCCTCCAGGTTGCGCCGCATCGAGGTCACGCCAGGACGAGCCGATCCAGAAAAGCAACAGCATCACCAGCCCGAAAAAAACCCATCCGTAAATGAAATGGTCGACGCCGTGTGCCAGTCGGTTGTCGCTCAAGTGCGCGATCATGACGATGAGGTAGGCGCGGAAACCATTGGCGATGATCGGAACGATCACCGACAGCGCGGCGAACAACAGCCGCTTCCAGGTGCGTCGATACGAGAGGTAGGCGAAGAGCACGCCGACCGTGAACGAGGCGATCAGGTAACGCACGCCACTGCAGCCTTCGACGATCGACCAGTTCCCGGACGGGATCGTGAAGAAAAGGCCTTCGCGAAATACAGGGATTCCGGAGATCTGCAGCGCCCTGACCGTGAAATCTGCAGTCCAATCCATCAGAGCCGGGATCAGAGCCTCGCCCATCGGCACACCTAGAAGCAGGAAGCCCAACGGAAACGCGATTGCGCGTGCCACCTGGCGCCCCAGGATGGCGATCACCGTAGCCCAGATCATCGCGACCAGCGCGAGTTGCTTGACGACCAGAACCTCGCCCGCGTAGGCGACGAGCCAGGCCGCTCCGGCGCCACCGAGCAGCACCAGGCCGAGCCAGTCGGGAGAAGGCGTCAGGGCGGAGAGCACGTGGCGGCGCTGCCAGACCAGAAGGAGCACGATCGGAACGATGAGATAGCCGTGAGCGAAGGTTTCCGAGCGCGCCCAGATCGCGACAATCGATTCGACCGTCGATGCGTGAAGGGCGAGCAGCGCGACCATCGCCACGACGACCAGCGGCAACGCGAGCCGCCAACCGGGATTGGCTTTTGAGTGGGCGAGTGCCGGCATCGCCGGCATGCTCCGGGCGTCGGTGCTCATGGCGCACTCACAACAGCGGTCGCGGGGCGCGCCAATGGGTTCGCGGGGACCGGCGCGAAGCGCGGGGCATCGGAATACACCAGCAGTTCATCGAGCCGCGCGAAGCGCGACGACCACGCGTAGTCGGCAAGGATGCGCTCCCGGGCGCGACGGCCCATGCCTTCGGCGATAGCCGGATCCATGACGGCGAGTACCTTTGCCGCGAAGGCGGGTGCATCGTCGGCGACTTCCAGCTCGATACCCGGCCGCGCGCTGAGCACCCGCGCGGCGGCGGCAGTGACGACGACGGGTCGGGCCATGGCCATCGCCTCGAGAACCTTGTTCTGGATACCGCGCGCCACCCTCAGCGGCGCGATCACCGCGCGGGCATGGCGAAGGTAGGGGCGTACGTCGTCCACCCTGCCCGTGACGCTGACTGCCGGGTCGTGCTCTAACGCTCGCACCGCGCGGTCGGGGTTCATGCCGACGATGTGGAACCTGGCGCGCGCGTCCTGTTGGCGGATGCGCGGCAGAACGTCGCGCGCGAACCAGGCGACGGCGTCCACATTCGGCCAGTAGTCCATCGCGCCTGTGAACACGATCGGGTGCTCATCCGGAGTAAAGGGCGACTCGAATCCGTGGACGGGCGAGAAATATTCACTGTCGACGCCGTTCTCGATCGCGACGATCCGGCTCGCGCATTCTGGCGCTTCCGCGCAAAGCAGCCGCGCCTCCTCCCGGGTCACGAACAGGCTCACGTCAACGCGAGAGGCGACGAGCTTCTCGAAGGCAAGCAGTCGTCCGGCTTCGAGCCGGCACAGCGCCGAGATCGGCCACGGCCTGCGTTGCGCGTAATCAGCCCACTTCGCCGAATCGAGGTCGACGAAGTCGACGATCGAGTGCAGCCGGGACAGATCGAGCACATACTGAGCCATGGGCGATGAATAGACAAAGGCGCGCTCGATGCGCTCGCGATGCACGATGTCCTTGACCCAGGCATCGAGGGTAGCGCTGTGGAAATACGGCAGCGCCAGAGCCTCGCCGGCCAGAACCGCCCCGGCACTGCGCATGGTTTTCGACCAGCGCACGATGGGCTCGATATGCACCTCGGCGCAAAACGTTTCGAGTCGCTCCACGTGCTGCCAGTCCGCGGGGTCATCGATGAAGCTC
>VBCL01000327.1 GCA_005888865.1 Betaproteobacteria bacterium
TGCTCGTAGAGGGCGGTCTCCAGACGCAAGACCGCCGCTTCGTCGTGCAGGCGCGCGCCGTCGATGAGGAACACGTCCTCGGCGCGCTCGCCTAGCGTATTGATCCGTGCGCTCTCCACGTTCACGTTGGCCGTGGCGAGGGTGTAGGCAATTCGCGCGAGAAGTCCCGGCCGGTCGCCTGCGACGATCTCGAGAATGTAGTGCGTGCCCTTGTCGTCGGGAAAGAGGCTCACTTCCGGCGTCAGCGGAAAATGCCTGAGATGCCGGCTCATCCGGCCCACGGGCGGCGGCTCGAGCGGACCGCCTTCGCTGAGCGCGCGCTTGAGCTCGAACTCGACGTAGCTTATCGCCGCGCGGTACGCCGCGTTGGGATTACCCGGATCATGCACGGTGAACGTGTCGAGCGCGTAGCCGTGGCGGGTCGTGTAAACCTTCGCGTCGAGAATCGACAGCCGCTCGCGGCCGAAGAAGCCGCAGATGCGGGCGAACAAAGCTTTCTGATCGGGCAGGTAGATCATGACCTGCAGGCCGACGCCCGAGCGTGACAGGCGCGCTTTGACGACGGGCTCCCGGCCGTCGACGCGGAAGTAGAGTTGGCGCGCGTGCCACGCGATCTCGTCGGCGCTGTGGCGCTGAAAGTAGACGTTGTCGAGCTTTCGCCACAGCGCCTGCTCGGCGTCCTGCGGGATGGCATAGAGACGGAGCTGGCGCGCCGCTTCGCGCCTGCGCGCTTCGAGGCTGTCGTCGAGCGTGTGCAAGGGCATCGCACCGGTAAGCCGCGCCTGGGTGGCATGGAAGAGCTCCTCGAGGAGCTTCGCTTTCCAGGCGTTCCAGACCTTCGGGCTCGTGCCGCGGATGTCGGCGACGGTGAGGAGATACAGCGCCGCCAGGCGACGCTCGGACTTCACTCGCTCGGCGAACTGCGCGACGACCGCTGGGTCGTGGATGTCTTGCTTCTGCGCAGTGAGCGACATCATCAGGTGCTGCTCGACGAGCCATCCGACCATCTGCACGTCTTCCGGTGCGAGGCCGTGTTCGCGGCAGAAGCGTCGCGCATCGGCCGAGCCGAGCTTCGAATGGTCGCCACCGCGGCCTTTCGCAATATCGTGGAACAGCGCCGCGAGATAGAGAATCTCAGGTCGCTCGAAATCCGTGATCAATCGCGAGCACAGCGGATACTCGTGCGCATGCTGCGCCTCGGTGAAGCGGCGCAGGTTGCGGATCACCATCAGGATGTGCTCGTCGACCGTATAGACGTGATACAGGTCGTGCTGCATCTGTCCGACGATGCGGCCGAAGGCCGGCAGGTAGCGTCCGAGGATGCCGTACTGGTTCATCCTGCGCAGCTCGTGGGTGACGCCGCGCGGCTGGCGCAGGATGTCGAGGAATCGCCCGCGGTTTTCGGAATCGCGGCGGAACGCGGCATCGACACGGTTGCGGTTGCGCCACAGCGCGCGCAGGGTCGGCGCCGACATCCCCTTGAGCTCGGGATGCCGCTGGAGCTGGAGGAACGCCTCGAGGATCGCCGGCGGCCGCCGGGCGAAGAGCTCTTCGTCCCTGACGTCGAGGAGCTCGTCGACGGCCTGGAAGTCCGCGTCGATCGGCACCACGCTGACCTGCGCGGGGAAAAGCCGCGCGTGCAGGTTCTGCAACAGGATGACGTTGATCTGGCGGATCGACTTGGCGGCACGATAGTAGCGCTGCATCAGCCGCTCGGACGCGCGTTGCGTTGGCGTATCGGCAAAGCCCAGCTCGCGTGCGAGCGCGCTCTGCACGTCGAAGACCAGCCGATCCTCGCGCCGTCCCGCGAGGTAGTGCAGGCGGATCCGCAGGTCGTCGATCAACCGCTCGTGCCGCGCAAGATCGCGCGCCTCCGCCGGCGTCATCAGGCCGTGCGCGGCGAGCTCGCGCCAGGTGTGGCCGAGACGAGCGGCGCGGGCGATCCAGAGGATCGTCTGCAGATCGCGCCGCCCGCCGGGACTTTCCTTAAGATTGGGCTCGAGGTTGTACGCGGTATCCTGGTGGCGAAGATGGCGCTGCTGCTGCTCGAGCGCCTTGGCCTCGTAGAACCCGCGCACGTCGATCGTGGCATCGAATCGCCGACTGAAACGCGCGTAGAGCGCGCGGGATCCTGCGAGAAGCCGCCGTTCGAGAAGGCTCGTCCGGATGACGGCGTCGACCATCTCCGATTCACACTCCTCGATCGTGCGCACGCTGTGACCGATCTCGAGGCCCGTATCCCACATCAGGCCGATGAAGCGCTCGATGCCGCCCGCGCCGCCGGCGCCTTCATCGCCAAGCGGTTGCGGCAGCAGAATCACGACATCGACGTCGGAATGGGGGAAGAGCTCGCCACGGCCGTAGCCCCCGACCGCCACCAGAGCACAGCCGGCAGGAGGATCGATTTCCGCCCAAAGCCCTCGCAGGACGCGATCGGTCAGGCGCGTCTGGGCGACGAGCAGCCGGCGGGGGAGGCCGTGTTCGCGGTACGCGGCCTCCAAGGTGCGACGACCGGCATCGAGCTCCTGTTTCCAGCGTGCAGCCGGCGCGTTCGCGCTGCGTTCGGGCGCGGAGACGAGAACGGTGCTCAAGAGCGAAACTCAGGTTGTCGCGGGCGGCGGTGGCGCGCCGGGCGAAAGCGTGAACACTTCGTATCCGGTCTCGGTGACGAGCACTGTATGCTCCCATTGCGCGGACAGGCTGTGATCGGCCGTGACCACCGTCCAGCCGTCAGCCAGGCAACGGATCGCCGCGCGCCCGGCGTTGATCATCGGCTCGATGGTGAACACCATACCGGGCTGCAGCTTGAGCCCGGTGCCGTTGCGACCGTAGTGGAGCACTTGAGGTTCTTCGTGGAATTGCCGGCCGATGCCGTGGCCGCAGAATTCTCGCACCACCGAGAAACCGTGGCCTTCGGCGTGGCGCTGGATGACGGCGCCAATGTCGCCCAGGTGCGCTCCGGGTCGGACCGTGCGAATGCCTTTCCACATGGCCTCGTAGGTGACCTCGCACAGGCGCCGCGCCTGGATCGGCGCCGCGCCGACGTAGAACATGCGGCTGGTGTCGCCGTGGAAGCCGTCCTTGATCACCGTGATGTCGATGTTCACGATGTCGCCAGGCTTAAGCTTCTTGTCCCCGGGAATTCCGTGGCACACCACGTGGTTCACCGACGTGCAGATCGATGCGGGATAGGGCTGGTAGCCCGGCGGTGCGTAATTGAGCGGCGCAGGAATCGTGCCCTGGACGTCGACCATGTACTTGTGGCACAGCCGGTCGAGCTCGCCAGTGGTCACGCCGGCGATGACGTGCGGCGTAATGTAGTCGAGGACCTCGGCGGCGAGCGCGCCCGCGACGCGCATCTTGGCGACATCTTCCGGGGACTTGAGGGAAACGGACATGACTATGGGTTGAGTGTTAAGCGTTGAGCGTCAAGCATCCGACCCTGGGAGCGTTTTCGCCCAACCCTGAACGCCGAACGCTCAACCTGTGTCATGCGCGCAGCAACTCGTTGATGCCGGTCTTCGCGCGGGTCCGGGCATCGACCTGCTTGACGATGACCGCACAATAGAGATGACAGCCACCTTCGCCGGACGGCAGGCTGCCGGCGACGACGACCGACCCGGACGGAATGCGGCCATAGGTCACCGCGCCGGTCGAGCGATCGTAGATCTTCGTGCTCTGGCCTATGAACATGCCCATGCCCAGCACGGAATTCTCTTCGACGATCACGCCTTCGACGACCTCTGAACGCGCACCGATGAAACAGTTGTCTTCGATGATGGTGGGGTTGGCTTGCAGCGGTTCAAGTACCCCGCCGATACCCACGCCGCCCGAGAGGTGGACAGTCACCCAGGTGTCGACCATGGTTCCCTCGTCGACGTAGGCACCGATATTGACGTACGAGGGCATGAGCACGACGTTGCGCGCGACGTAAGCTCCACGCCGTGCCACGGCCGGCGGCACGACACGCACCCCGGCATCGGCGAAGGCCTTGTCGTCGAAATGGGCAAACTTGGTGGGAATCTTGTCGTAGAAGCGGAACGGGGCGTTCGGTGCGGCGAGGCCGATGGGTACGCTGTCGGAAAGCCGGAACGAGAGCAGCACGGCCTTCTTGAGCCATTGGTGCGTCGTCCAGCGACCGTCCAGCTTCTCGGCCACACGCAGACGCCCGGCATCCAATTCCGCGATAACCGCTTCGACCGCCTGGCGCAACGCCGGCGACGCCGATTGAGGCGTGAGCCCGGCGCGCCCTTCCCAAGCGGCGTCGATCGTGGATTGGAGGCTGTTCATCGGCTACGGCCGCGAAGATGCAGGCAAACACACATTTTACCTGCTCTGCCCAGGGACGACGCGGGCTGAGGCCGTGCTAGGAGCCTGTCGGGCTTGCTCTCACGTTTGCGTTGCTGGCCAAACGGCGATGAATGCAAGGCGCTCGGCGCAGCGAATAGCTCGGCCTATTCGCAAGCCGAGCAACACCGCAGGCGCGCCGTTTGGCCGCAACCCGAAGGGACGGGGCGCTTTGGGGGCATTCCGTTGTTGCCGGCCGCTGGCAGTGGACGGGCACTGCGGCGCGTCCGGCGCCTAGGACTGCCTCCCAAAGCGCCTCCGTCGCATACGCGACAGTAAGCCCGACAGGCTCCCAGCCCGGGGTTTAGCGGCGCTTCACCTCGGCGACGGGGGCCCTACATCGCCTTGAACAGATGGGCGAAGGTGCGACTGACGGTGAGCTTTTCGGGGCGAGCCCTGAGGATCACGAGCGGCTGATCGCGGTAATCGCGCTCGACCCGCGCGATCGCACGCAGGTTAACGATGGTGCCGCGGTGCACCTGCCAGAACAGCTCCGGATCGAGCTCGTCGAATAGCTCCTTGATCGTCTTGCGGATGAGCGCCTCGCCATCGCTGGTCACGACTTTGGTGTATTTGTCTTCGGCGTGAAAATAAACGACCTCGTCAACGGGAATCAGGCGCATCGAGGCGCCAAGCGAGGCCTTGATCCAGCGCAGCGGACCGGTCGAGTCGCGAGCGCCGAGCTGCGCGAGCACGGTGGCCAGATCGCCGGGTGGGCGCTCCAACCGCTGCTTGAGCCGCTCCACCACCTTCTCGATTCGCTCCGGCGTCACCGGCTTCAGCACATAGTCGACCGCACCCTGCTCGAACGCG
>VBCL01000328.1:0-955 GCA_005888865.1 Betaproteobacteria bacterium
CCGTAGAGCATTACCCTTGCCTGGCCACCATCGTCCAGTACGCGTCGCACCTCTCCGATCGCAGCCCGCGTGTCAGGAGTGTGGTGAAGGACGCCCCAGGAATAAACGAGATCGAACGATCGATCTGCGAACGGAAGCTGCTCGGCGTCGGCGACCCGAACGTCTCCACGAAGCCCCTCCAAGCTGAGACGACGTTGGGCGAGCTCTACAGCGGCGGTGGTCAGATCGATACCTGTGACCATCGCCCCTGCTCGAGCGAAGTTGGTGAGGTCCGTCGCCGAGCCGGTCCCGATCTCAAGTACGCGCTTGTGCGCCCAGCGCGGGAAGTCTGCGAAACCGGTGATGAAGGGCTCGGACCGGTAGCGGTGAGCCTCGATCTGGTCGAAGAACGCTTGCGTGCCTGAAGCCGCACGCGCCGCATGACTTCCGCAAGGCCGCTCTTCCCAGTAGTCGCGAACAACGCGCTTTTCCCCGATGCTCATTCGTTCGCTCATGACGGTAACAGAGTGCTGCAGCGGGCCAGGCTTAGCTAGGCGGCGACACGATTGCTCTGAACAAGGTCGTCGATGGACTCGCCTTCTATCCAATGCCTATGCCACAGCGCGAAGTTGACGACCGGCCAGAGAAACATCTTTGGTCGTCCTCGTCCCGCACGCGTTCTCGCAAGAGCCGTCCGAAGTGCGTCTTGTCGGAAGTACGCTCTAATCGCATCTGTCTCAATCAAACTTTCGAAAAGGTTCCCGAGGTCCGACTGAAGCCATGCGTCGACTGGCGCACCGAATCCCTGCTTGGGCCGCTTGACGACCCAAGGGGGAACAACGTCTGAAATAGCCTTCTTCAACAAAGCCTTCGGCGTCCCATTTGCCAATTTCTGACTTGCGGGAAGGCGGTAGACGAACTCGACGAGAGTCGGATCGAGAAACGGCACTCGGGCCTCGACGCTGTTAGCCATCGA
>VBCL01000328.1:1073-4905 GCA_005888865.1 Betaproteobacteria bacterium
TCGTGCGCATTCGAAGGGGCCCAGCCCGATGAGAGCGAATGGTCGAATTCTCGAAGAATCTCTTCGCGGTGCCGCCGAACCATGCCGAGTGGCATGTGTATCGGGGACGGTCGGCCGACTGCGAGCTGCTCGAGGAACTCCCGAATCTGAGGCCGCTGTGGGGGGATGAAATGCGGAAGTGTTCTTCGAATACCGTCTGGGAGTCTCAGGATTCGCTCAATCCATTTCCATCGGTCGAAGACGAGCTTGTAGCGTGGGTATCCCCAAAAGAGTTCGTCGGCGCCTTCCCCGGCGAGGACAACCTTGACGTTGTTCTTGGACGCCAGCTCGCAAACGAAGTGAAGCGGGATACAGACCGGATCCGCGAGCGGCTCGTCTTGGTGGTAGACGAGGCCCGTGAGGAAATCGAGAGCCTCCTGCTGGGAAACGGTCACCTCATGATGATCGGTGCGAAAGTGCTCCGCGACTCGCTTTGCCTCGGCGCGCTCGTCGAGTTGCGGATGATCCCTGAAACCAACTGAAAACGTCGCTACGCCCTTGGCGCGCTCACGCAGCAAGGCCACGAGCGTCGTCGAATCGAGGCCGCCACTGAGCAGGACGCCGACAGGGACGTCGCTCATGAGTCGGTCGTGAACAGACCGATCTAGGAGCTGTCGCACAGTTGCCGCGGCCTCGCCAAACGAATATTCACTGGAGACGCGGGGATGGAATATGTCCCAGTAGCGCTGGATGCGAACCCCTCGATCATCACAGATTCCGAACTCGCCCGGTCCCAGCTTGTAGATGCCCTTGTAGAGCGTTCTCGGGCTCGAGGTGACGAGATTCGTGAGGTACTCGGGAATCGCGTCCGCTTCTACTGCGGGCTCGACCAAGGGGTGTGCCAGGAGCGCTTTGATTTCCGAGGCAAACAGAAGGCGCCCGTCGGTTTGCGTCCAGTAGAGCGGCTTCTCACCAACCCGGTCGCGAGCGAAGAAGAGTCGTTCCCGAGCCGGGTCCCAGACGGCAAAGGCGAACATTCCGTTGAGGTGATCGACGCACCGTTCGCCGTAAAGCTCATAAAGTCGGACGATGATCTCGGTGTCACAATCGGTCCCAAAGGCTACGCCTCTTTCCTCCAGCGCGCGTCTGAGCGCTGGGTAGTTGTAGATTTCGCCGTTGAAGACGAGAGTCTCGCCGTTTCGCCCGAACATTGGCTGTTCGCCGCCCGCGAGATCGATGATGGCGAGACGGCGAACGCCGAGGCCGACCCGACGGTCGGGGGAAATGTAAAGTCCCGCGCCATCCGGGCCGCGGTGGTGGAGGGTCTCGCGCATGTGAAGCAGCGTCGCCTCTGAAACGGATCCCTGCGAACGCCCGTACTCGAAGATGCCGGCGATTCCGCACATTCGTCTAAGCCTGATCGCCTTTGGGGATGTGCGACCAAGCGCGGTCCTCGCACGGACGCGTGGCTCGTTTGAGTCCGCACTTGCAATCACGCGATCGCACGAAGTCCATCACCGCATTCCCAAGCTCGTTGAGGTCGCTCGGAGCGACCATGCCACATCACTTCTTCGGATCTTAGTCACCCGCCCAAGCCCGCTTGGTTCGCAGGCTAGGCATAGGCGCGGCGGTAGAAGTAAATGTGGGCGAGGAAGTTCGCGCCGAGTGCGAGCAGGCTTGCCCAGGCCGCGCCTTGCGCGCCGAAATGTGGGATGAGCGCGAAGTTGAAGGCGACATTGCTCAGCGCCAGCACGAAACCGGCATTCCGCAGATCGGTGCCTCGGCCATGAGCGCTGAGGAAAGTGTTGAACATGGTCGTCACGCCGCGAACTAGCTGCGCAAGTGCGAGGGGTAGAACAAGGGCGGCGGCGCCTGCGTAGCGGTGGCCGAAGAACAGCGTGATTACCGGCTTCGCGAGGAGCCATGCAATGAGCGCCGAGACAGTTCCCACCCCGATCGCCATTACGAGCCACTGCCGTCGCAACGACTCCGCGCGTGCCATCCGGCCGAAGAGGGCTGCTGCGGCCCCAGTGACCGGCAGGCCGCTGACGGTGGCGAGCGAGCCGGCGAGGACGTAGAAGCCCACATTGCGAGAAGTGGTCCAGATGCCGAGCATCAGGACGTCCATGTTGTAAGTGCCGATGCTCAGCACTCGGCCGATGTACACCTGAAAGCCCCAGTCGCGCGCCTGATGCAGGAACTTTCGGTTCCAGTGCCGTACCCGCCTGAACGTCGGCCATAGCCAGAATGCGCAAGTAAGGCCGGCAGCGGTGAACGCCGCTCCTCGCAGCGCGAGAGCGCTGGCGGGGCTGAGGCCGCTGCCAACGCCGACGGCCAGAGCGAAGAGCGCGACGAGGAGGAGCTGTGCGAGCACGGTCGCAGCCGCAGCGACGTGAAGCCGGTCGAGGCCTTGGGCCAGCTGTTGCAGCACGAAGCCGAATGGGACCCCGATCACCAGGGGAGCCGCGACGCGCATTGCGTGGCCCGCGTTGACGTTGAACCAGCCGTCGATCCAGAACGAGAGCACGAAGATCGTTACCGAGAAGGCGACGCCAATTGGGAGATACATGAGGAGTGCCGAGCCGATGATCTCGCGCCGGTCGCGCAGCTCCGCGACGGCCGCCATCCGGGCGGCAGGCAGGAAGAGCCCGAACTCGTAGAAGAGCGCGACGAAAACCACCACCGAGCTCGCAAAGGCGTAGCTGCCGAACTCGCTCGTCGCGAGGTGCCGGGTGATGATTGCGGTCGAGACGACCGCCAGCGCGTTGGCAGCGATGTTCGCGCTCACGAATACCGCGGCCTGCCGCGCGATCTGGGAGCGGGCCGCCCTTATCAGCGCGCGACGGCGCAGCGGCGGCCCGGAAGCAGTGATTGCTTGTTCTGGTGGGTCGTCGATCCTCACACGCGACGTATGCCTCTGCGGCGGATCATCTCCCAAGGGAAGACACCGTAGGCTCGTTCGTCAAGCAGCGCGACTATCATTTCGAGCCTGGGTGACGTCCGCGACATGGCCGTCCAGCGTTTCGAGGCAGTGGGTGAAGCCGTTTCCTGCAACCTTTGCGGCGAACCGGTATTTGGCCGCCGTGACCGCGTGTGGCGCAAGGACGGACACGACATCCTCCGCTGCCCCAGCTGCGGGCTGACTTTCCGCGCCGATCTACCGGACGCGGAAGCCCTGTCCGAAATCTACGGGCCGGAGTACTTCGCTGATTCGGCGGGCGAGCTCAGAGGACAGGGTTATCTCGATTATCTTGGCGACGAGGAAGAGCACCGTGTCAACGCGCGCAAGCGGCTTCGCCTCCTCCGTCGCTACACGACCTCAGGCCACCTACTGGATGTCGGCTGCGCCGCCGGCTTCTTCCTCGACGAGGCCCGTCGTAGCGGGTGGACCGTCGCAGGCGTCGACGTCTCCCAAGCGATGGCCGACTACGCTCGAGACCGGGCGCTGCCGGTCCGGGCGGCGCCATTCCTCGGGACAGACTTCGGAGATTCGAAGTTCGACACAGTCACGATGTGGGACTACATCGAGCATGCGATCGACCCCAAGGCTGAGTTCCGTCGTGCCAGCGACTTATTGCGGCCCTCGGGAATTCTTGCCCTCTCGACAGGTGATGCCGGTTCGGCAGTCGCCCGGATCTCCGGAAGCCGTTGGCATCTGCTTACGCCGCGCCATCACAACTTCTTCTTCACGCGCCGGCAACTCATTCGCTATCTCGAGGAACAGGATTTCGAGGTCTTAGCCACGAAGTACCTCTGGTCGAGTTATTCGGCGGCCTACCTGGCCCACAAGGCGCAAATGCTCGGTGACGCCTCGCACTCGGGCCGAGTGGTCAGAGCTCTCGAGGGACGTCCG
>VBCL01000304.1 GCA_005888865.1 Betaproteobacteria bacterium
AGCGGCCGCGTACCGCCGGCCGTCGAGATCAGCCATTGTCCCGCGCTCGCGTTCGGAAACGGCGCGACGTAGACCTCAAACTGCCCTGACCGGTCCGATTCGTACGCCAGCCAGTGGCTGTCCGGTGAGACGATGCCGTTACGCTCGACGGACGACGTCGTCAGCAACGGTTGCACGGCCCCCGTGCCGTCGAGCGCGAGCATCATCAAGTCCTCGTTCCCTACGGTGCCGAAGAGCACGTGTTTGCCATCCGGCGTCACACTGGACGGGGGGCCGCCCGCGCTGAGCCTCTCGGCGTCGCCGGAGCCGTCGGCGTTCCGCGAGAAGAGACCGCCTCCGCGCTCACGCTGCGAGAAGAAGATCAGACGACGCCCCTCCGGCGTCCACACCGGAGCGAAGTCGGCCGCCGGACCGAACGTGACCTGGTCGAGCGTCCGGCGCGCGAGATCCCACACCCAGATGTCGTTCTCCTGGTCCTCGATAGCCACCGCCACGCGCTTCCCGTCCGGCGACACGCGCGGATGGTAGTAGGGACGAGCGGGAGCACTCAGCGGCTCCTCCGCGCCCTGGCGATCCACCCACACCAGCGTGCGCGCCGCTGGCGACATCGCGCCGGGCGCATCCAAGTACGCGAGGGTCCCGTCGGCGGCCACGACGAAGTCGCCCGCACCCTCTGGCGTCGTTACGACCCGCGGCAGCATCGTCACCGGCATCCCATACGCCTCAAGTCGAGCGAGGTCGAACGGGACCGCGCGCAGTGTTCCCTCGGCTGTGTACACCAGGTGCCCGCTCGAGACGTAGTGTGCGTGGCTGCCGCCTCGCACCACTACGCTGTATTTGCCGGTCGTTAGGTCGAGCACGGCCACTTCCGCAGCCGCGAGGCCGCCCCTCGTGGCGGTGATGGTAAACAGCACCGCTCTGCCGCCCGGCAGCATCTCGGGCCAAAGGTGATCGAGCTCGCCCCGCGCCTGCGCGGGCGTAGTCAGCACGGTGACGTCGCCACCGTCGGCTGACACGCGCCGCAGGCCGGTGGCCGGATCAGACGTCGAAAAGATGATCGTGCCATCAGCCGCCCAGGTTGCGCCGATCGTCAGGTCGGTCTGTACGATCGTCGCGGCCGGCCCACCGCTGAGGGCGACCTTCTTGAGCGTGCGGGCCTCTGCGAACCCGACCCATTGGCCATCGGGCGAGACGAAGACCCAGTCCAGAGGCGCGGCGCCCGTGAGAATCGCCTTCGCGTCGAGCTGGTCGAGCGAGCGAACGAAGAGCTGGTTGTTGCTTCCGACATAGATGACTCGCGTACCGTCGGGCGTGATTGCAAGGCTGCGACCCCTGGCGATGCCGACTGCTGCCGTGCCCGACGATGCAATCGTCCCGCGTGATATCCGCGGCGGCGCAGTCGGGGCCCGTCGAGCCGTCTGAAGGTTCCACACCAGCGCGCCGACAACGACCAGCGTCGCGACTGCCGCAATCGACCACAGCAAACCAAGAGGGTGTCGCCGTGTGTTGACAGCCGTCCCGTCAGCGGGAGTGCCAGCTGCGCCACTGATGATGTCCTCAATCTCGATCCGCGCGTCCGCGATGTCGTGGAGACGACGACGAGGATCCTTTTCCAGACACCGTTGCAGCACACGGCGAAGGCTTGCCGGCGCTTGCAGCGCGCTCCACTCTGGCTCGCGTCCCAGAATGGCGGCAATCGTGTCCGAGACGGTGTCTCCTCCGAACGCGATCCGGCCCGTCAACATCTCGTACAACACGCACCCGAACGCCCAGACATCGGTCCGCTTGTCGACCGGCTTCCCACGCGCCTGCTCGGGGCTCATGTAGGCGGCCGTGCCGAGGATGACGCCGTCGCGCGTGCCGGACACCGCGAGCGTTGGCGACTGCGATAGATCGCGGCTCGTCGTCTCGCCGACGTCCGCTTTGGCGAGTCCGAAGTCGAGCACCTTCACGACTCCGGCGGGCGTGATCTTGATGTTGGCCGGTTTCAGATCGCGGTGAATGATGCCACGGTCATGCGCCGCCTCCAGCGCTTCGGCAATTTGCCGGGCGATGTTCAGGGCCTCACTGATCGGGATCGGCCCGCGTTCAAGCCGATCGGCCAGCGTGTCGCCTTCGATGAGTTCCAGCACGAGGGCGCCAATGCCGTCAAAGTCCTCCACGCCATAAATTGCACCAATGTGTGGGTGATTCAACGCCGCCAGCAGCCGCGCTTCGCGCTCGAAGCGGGCACGCCGGTCGGGATCTGCGCTGAAACTTCGCGGAAGAATTTTGATCGCGACCTCACGCCCGAGCTTCCCGTCGCGCGCCCGGTACACCTCGCCCATGCCGCCCGTGCCAAGCGGCGCGAGCACTTCGTAATGCGCAAAGCGGTGCCCGACCAACAACGAAGACGCGGCCGTCTGGGCCAACGCAGGCGTCGCGATGAAACTTCCCGCGTGCCCATGGGCGAGCAGTAGCGACTGCACCTCGCGCATGAGGTCCACATCGCCTACGGAGACATTCTCGAGGAACGCGGTCCGCTCCTCTGGCGCCAGCGCGAGGGCCGCGTGATAGAGCTCACCAATCTGTCGATGCCGCTCCGGTGTCATCACTGACGGCCCCTGCTCAATTCGCGAAAGAGCCACGCCTGCGCCAGGCTCCAATCCCTCCGCACCGTGCCCACCGAGACCTTGAGGGCCTCGGCCGCCTCTTCCAGGCTCAGTCCGCCAAAGAAACGGAGCTCCACGACCTCGCTTTGTCGCGGATCGAGCGTGTGGAGGGTTTTCAGGGCATCGTCCAGTGCGACGAGATCCTGCGTGCGAGGCACTGCCACGTCCGGCACGTCTGCCAACGACACCTGAAGCGCGTCACCGCCACGCTTGGCCCGACCGCGAGCGCGAGCGGCGTCCACGAGAATGCGTCGCATGATCCGGGCCGCCACACCGAAAAAATGCGCTCGGTTCTGCCACTTTACGTTGTGCCAGTCCACGAGTCGCACGTACACCTCGTTGACCAGCGCGGTCGGCTGGAGGATGTGACCGCGTCGCTCGGCTGCCATCTGCCGCGCAGCCACGCGGTGCAGTTCCTGCTGCACGAGCGGCGCAAGGGCGTCCAAGGCGCCTTGGTCTCCATGACCCCATGCGATCAACAGGCGAGTGATGTTCGGCGGCGCACCCGTCTTCATCCCCGGGTTCTTTCGCGGATGTTAGCACTTTGACACCACGACGACGCCTTATTACCTGAGGGCACTGCAACGGGCGGCGCTCCGACGCGTCGGCTGCCGTCATTCGCCAGGGACTGGACGGGAACAAGGGGGTTGGTCAGATGAAGACGAGATGGATGAAGACGGGCGTCTGGTTCACGAGTATCGTGGCAGTTGTCTATCTAGTGGCGGCCGTTCTTTCCTGGACAAGCGGGGGGCGAGTCATCGCGCAGGGGAACGGCGCCACGAGGCTCAATTGCGACAGCCAACCATGCGACGCAGTCGCTCGGGGTCGTGCGGCTTTCAACGACCGCAATCTCCGCGAGTTGGGAGGCAACGGACGCGCGTGCGCGGACTGCCATATGCCATCCGAGGCGTTCCAGCTTTCCCCTGCGATCGCCAGGGCCCGCTTCGAGGCGCTGCTGTCGAAGTTGTCGGACAACAAGAACGCGGACGATCCGCTCTTCCGCCCGGTGGACGCCGACGACTTCCGTGTGAACGGGGACAGCGCGCGCGACTTCTCGAACCTCGTGGAAAACGGACTCGTCCGAGTCACGATGCCCTTGCCCGCGAACGTCAGGCTCGTCGATCCTGCAACCGGCCTACCGTCGAACGAAACCTTTGTCGATCTCCGGCGCGCCGTG
>VBCL01000305.1 GCA_005888865.1 Betaproteobacteria bacterium
GCCAAATTCGATTGGGACGCGCGCTCGGTGACGCAAGAGAAAAACGGGAAGTCGGAAACGCTCAAGATGCCGGCGGACGCGCGGGACCCCTTGAGCCTCGCCTACAGCTTCGCCTTCGTCCCGCCGAAAGGAAAGGAATACGACGTGACGCGCGCGGACGGACGGGGGCTGACTCCATTCCGCTTTACCGTCGTCGGTACCGAGAAACTCACCACGCCCGCGGGCGAGATGCAGACGCTGCACATCGCGAAATTGCGCGACGGACCCGAGGACAAGGCGACCGACATCTGGTTCGCCGCCGAGCGCGACTTCCTGCCGGTGCGCGTCCTGGTTGTCGATTCGGACGGCACGCGCTCCGACCAGGTCGTCACGCGCATCGGCAAGTGACGCGCTTTTCGCGCCCGCTCCTGGATGCGTGCACGGCGGCCTTTGCGGCCGTGCTGCCGCTCGAACAACCTGCCGATGCGACGCTCTCGGCGTTTTTCCGCAGCCATCCCAAGATCGGCCGGCGCGACCGCGGCATGATCGCCGATTCGGTGTACGCGGCACTCAGGCGCCGGCGCTTTCTCGAGCGCGTCGCGGCGACGCAGAGCCCGCGTCGTCTTGTGCTCGCGACCTGGATCGCGCTCCTCGGCGCGAACTTGCGCGAGGTCGACCCCTGGCTGCGCGGCGACGAATCCGAGTGGCTCGCCTTGATCAAGCGCGAAGCGGCCGCGCCGCAGCCCTTCGAGGTCGAGTGCGAGCTTCCCGATTGGGCAATCGAACGCCTGAGCGCCCGCTACGACGAAAGTGCGCTGCTCGCGCTGGCGAAGGGCCTGCTGCAGAATGCGCCGCTCGACCTGCGTGTGAATCCGCTGAAGATCTCGCGAGAAGGGGCGCTCGAACGGCTCGCGGCGGACGGGCTTCGCGCCGCCGCGACGCCGTACTCGCCCGAGGGGATCAGGTTAAAGGAGAAGCCCGCAATCAACCGGCATGCCCTGTTTCTGGAAGGCTGCATAGAGGTGCAGGACGAAGGGAGCCAATTGCTCTGCCAACTGGTCGCGCCCAAGCGCGGCGAGATGGTGGTGGATTTCTGCGCGGGCGCGGGTGGCAAGACGCTTGCGGTCGGAGCCCTCATGCGCTCGACCGGACGCCTCTACGCGTTCGATATCTCCCCGAAGCGGCTCGCCGGGCTCAAGCCCCGGCTTGCGCGTTCGGGACTGTCCAACGTGCATCCGCAGCGGATCGAGGGCGTGAACGACGCGCGCGTGAAGCGCCTCGCCGGCAAGATCGACCGCGTACTCGTGGATGCACCCTGCAGCGGGTTCGGGACGCTGCGGCGCAATCCCGACATGAAGTGGCGCCAGACGCGCGGGGATGTTGCGGAGCTCGTGGAGAAGCAGAGATCGATTCTCGCCGCCGCCGCGCGGCTCGTGAAGCCGGGCGGGCGGCTCGTTTACGCCACCTGCAGCATCCTCGAGGAAGAAAACCGCGGCGTCGTCGAAGATTTTCTGCGCAATGCCCCATTCACGCTGCGGCCGGCGGGCGAGGTGCTTGAAAAGAGTGGGATCCGGCTCCAGATGGGGGATTATCTCGAGCTTTGGCCGCACCTGCATGGCACCGACGCGTTCTTTGCCGCGGTGCTCGAGCGTGCCGCATGAACCAGGAGCCAAGGCCTTCGCGCACGATTATTTTCTGCATGTGCTGCGTGAAAATCTCACATATTGGAGCTGAATTTCCGTGAATTCACCAGCTTGCAAGGACATGAATAGGATCGGGAAATCCCTTAGTGGAGCATAGGGGATAATGCCCTTGCCCTTTATCGGGATTCACGTAGAATCCGCAGAATCTCAGAGGGGAACTTGATGGAATCCAGCGTCCTGTTTTCAGGCGTTTTCGACCTGCCGTGGTGGGGGTACGTCCTCGCCGCGATCGGTCTCACCCACATCACCATCGTCAGCGTGACGGTGTTCCTGCATCGCTGCCAGGCGCATCGCGCGCTCGATCTGCATCCGCTAGCGAGCCACTTCTTCCGCCTGTGGCTGTGGATGACGACCGGCATGGTGACCAAGGAGTGGGCCGCGATCCACCGCAAGCATCACGCCAAATGCGAAACCGCCGAAGATCCGCACAGCCCGCAGCAGGTCGGGATCAATCGCGTGCTCTGGGGCGGCGTGTTTCTTTACGTCAAGGAATCCTACAACCGCGAGACGATGACCCGCTACGGCCACGGCACGCCCGACGACTGGCTCGAGCGCAACGTCTATTCCCGCTTCTCGATACTCGGCATCACCCTGATGGGTGCAGCCAACGTCATGCTGTTCGGCGTCGTCCCGGGTGCTCTCATCCTCGTCACGCAGATCGCCTGGATCCCGTTCTGGGCAGCGGGCGTCATCAACGGCATCGGACATTTCTGGGGATACCGGAACTGGCAGACCGAGGACGCGAGCACGAACATCGTTCCGTGGGGCATCATCATCGGCGGCGAGGAGTTGCACAACAATCACCACGCTTACGCGACCTCGGCGAAGCTTTCCAACAAGTGGTACGAGATCGACCTGGGTTGGATGTACATTTGCCTGCTCGAGGCACTGGGCCTCGCACAGGTGAAGAAAGTGGCGCCGACGCCGCGCTTCACCGATGCGAAACGCGCAGTAGACTCGGAGACGCTGCAGGCCGTGATCACGCACCGCTACGACGTTCTCGCGAAATACGCCAAGTCGCTCAAGCGCACCTACGCCGAGGAGCTCGGCAAGCTGCGCCGGCTCGCGCCGCACGACGCGTATGTTCTGAGGAGCCTGAAGGGCTGGCTCCAGCGCGACGAAAAATCGCTGTGCGAGACCGAGCGCGCGAACCTCAAGCAGGGACTGGCGAAATCGCGCGCGCTGCTCACCGTGTACTCGATGCGCGCGGAGCTCGCGTCCCTGTGGGAACGCTCGAGTGCCTCCCGCGAGCAGCTCGTTCGGCAGCTGCAGGACTGGTGCCACCGCGCCGAAGCGAGCGGCATCCGCCCGCTCGCTGAATTCTCGCACCGGCTGCGCTGCTACGCCTAGGGCGCTGGAGACCCCCCAAAGAACCCGCCCGACCGGCGGGTTTTTTGTTCCGCTGCGCGCCACCGCACTTCCGGGTAGCATATACGGCGCTATTCGGTTTCGGGGGGGCCTTACAGCAGAAAAGGAGGTATGAGGATGAAAAGCCTTATCGCGGTAGCTGCGTCGATGTTGATTGCTTCGCCGGCCCTTTCGCAGGTGAAGCCTTGCGAGGAACTCAAGTCTGAGATCGAGGCGAAGATCAAGGCGAACGGGGTACCAGTCTTCACGCTGGACATCGTCCCGAACGAACAGGTGAAGGAAGGAGAAGGCAAGGTCGTCGGGACCTGCGACGGCAGCACCCAGAAGATCGTCTACAAGCGCGGTGTCGCCGAGGCTCCGCGCGACATGCCCATGGAAAGCAAATCGCAGCCGAAGTAGGCGCGCTTGGCAGGTTGGTCGGCCGGCGACGCCGGCCAAACGAAAAGCCCGCTTTCGCGGGCTTTTTTTATTTGATCTTTGTTTCCTTGTAGATGACGTGTTTGCGCGCCCTGGGGTCGTACTTCTTCATCTCGATCTTGTCGGGCGTGGTGCGCTTGTTCTTGGTGGTCGTGTAGAAGTGGCCGGTGCCCGCCGTGGATTCGAGCTTGATTTTCTCGCGCACTGTCGCAGCTCCTG
>VBCL01000306.1 GCA_005888865.1 Betaproteobacteria bacterium
AATCCGCGGGCGGTGCGGATGTCGGCCGACCGCTTCACGCGGTCGATCAGCTCGGGAGGCAGCGCGGTGATGAGATCGGCCTCGCCGGTATCGAGCAGCGCCACGCGCGTCGCGCTCTCGGGCTGGGCACGGAAGGTGATGGCCCGGATCTGCGGCTTGGGCCCCCAGTAAGCCGGATTCCCCTCGAGCTTGATGTGCACGCCCTCCTGCCATTCCACGAACCTGTAAGGTCCGCTGCCGATCGGCTTCCGGCCGAAGCCCGTCTTGCGGCCCGACTCGGTATAGTACTTGGGCGGGAAGAAGAAGAAAAAAGCGGTCGATGCCGGCGTCGCCGCATACGGGCCGTCGGTCACGAGGTCGAAGGTGAGCGAATCGACCGCCACCACCTCCTTGACGTGGTTCATGTAGCTGGAGGCCATCCCTTTGTTGCCCTTGAGGGTCTCCATGCTGAACTTCGCGACTTCCGAATTGATTTCTTCGCCGTTGGTGAATTTGAGTCCTGGACGGAGGTGGAAGCGCCAGCGGTCGGCCGCCCGGCTCTCCCACCTGTCGCACAGACGCGGCTCCAGCTTCATCACCTTTTCGCGCGCGTCGTACCGGTACTGCGCCGGGCTCTCGAAGACGTGCGCGTAGATGTTGCCGGCGTTGACATTGGTATCCATCGTAGGGTCGAGGGACTGCGGCCAGGCGGTCTGGACCACCGTCAGGGGCCGCCCGGGGCTCGTCGCCGTCTGCGCCATCGAGCGTCCCGCCACCAGCGCGCCACCCGCCCCCACGGCGGCCAAACGCAGGAATTCACGGC
Source organism: Betaproteobacteria bacterium (assembly GCA_005888865.1). Classification (GTDB taxonomy): domain Bacteria; phylum Pseudomonadota; class Gammaproteobacteria; order Burkholderiales; family Casimicrobiaceae; genus PALSA-1003. The sequence continues at coordinate 803 of VBCL01000306.1, forward strand.
GACTTGTCTTATGGCGATCCATGTGCTCTCCCTCGCGTGGGTCCGCGATTGTTGTAACCCAAAACTCCCGCGCCTACAACTCGATCAGGCCGCCTCCACCTCTTGGATCGGAGGCGCCGCTCGTCCTGCCTGTCTGCGGATCCACCGCCACCAGACAGACTCGACCGCCGTACGCGTCCTCGCACACGTGGTATCCGAACCCTTCGAGCTCGCGGCGCGTGTGCAGCGGAAAAAACGGGTCCACTCGCAGCTCCCGAGGATCGTGCTCGCAATGAATGCGTGGGCTGGCGACCGCCGCCGCAGCCGAGAGCCCGAACTCCAATATGCTCATGAGAACGTGGGCCATGGAACTCGTCTTGCGCCCGCCATGCGGGGAGCCCAGCACGAGTCGGACTGCGTCGTCGTGAAACAGGATGGCGGGTCCGCCGCCGGCGATCGGTCGCTTTCCAGGAGCGATGGAATTTGGCTGTCCGGGTCGCGGATCAAACATGCACATGCCGTTGTTGTACATGAAGCCCAAGCCCGGCGTCACCACGCCGGAGCCGAAGCAGACGGTGTGAGTCATGCTCACAGCGGAACCCTCGTCGTCGTAGGTCGTGACGTGCGTCGTGCCGGCAAGTCCCGACGGCGCTTGTGCCGGTCGGCGCGGCACCTCGCCGATCCGGCGGCGCAGCTCCGCGGCGTGCGCCTTGGAAGTGAGCTCGGTGAATAGCGCGGGGCCGGCGCCGGGCTCGGCGAAGCGTGTACGCTCCGCAAAGACCATCACCAACGCCCGCGCGAGGAGATCGTAGTAGGCGGCCCTTTCCTGGCCGAGGGCGCGTATGTCAAAGCTTTCGAGGATATTGAGCAGCTGTAGCAGCAACGCGCCGATCGCCGGCGGCGAATCCGTGCTGATCGCAAGCCCGCGGTAGCTGCCTCGCAGAGGCTCCCGCACCTCGGCCCGGCACTGGGCGAGATCGCGCTCCGTGACGGACGACCCGTGGCGTTCGAAGTCCGCCGCCATCGTGCGACCGATTTCTCCCGTATAGAAGTCCTCGGGGCCTTCGATGGCGAGCCTCCGGAGGGTGCCGGCCAGATCGGGCTGGACCAGCCGCTCCCCGATGCGCGGCACCCTGCCTTCCTTGGTGAAAATCGCTGCGCAGGCCGGGGTGGTCGTGAGCATGCGGTACCCATCGAACGGGGCGGCGGTCTGCAGGACGGGGTCGTCGGCTCGCCAGTATTGATGCAGATACGGGTAGATCGTGAATCCTTCTTCGGCGTAGCGGATCGCCGGCTCGAGCAATGCTTGCCAGGCAATGCGGCCGCTGCCGAACTGCTCGAATGCGATCTGGGTTCCCCGAACGAAGGTGGGAACGACGATGGATGGATATCCGAAGAAGATGTCGCCAGGAGCGGCGCCGGCGAACATATCCAGCCGCGCCTGCGAGCCGGCCCGGTCGAGAAAATCGATGACGACATTGCGCCGGATCGGTGCGTGATACAGATTCATCGACCCAGTACCGGCAATCGTCGTCATGGCAGGCGAGACGACCGCCTGCGCATACGCCGTGGCCAGCGCGGCATCGACCGCCGATCCGCCGGCGCGGAAGATCGCAGCACCTGCCGCCGCCGCCAAGGGCTCCGGGCAGACCACGATCCGATTCGGCATGGCCTTGGATTCCGCTCGATCAGGCCTGGCGATAAAGCGCGCGAAACTCTCTCACGTCGGCGAGCGAGCCGTCGCGCAGCCGCGAGATGTCGCTGCCCGCGTTCACGAACTGATACCCGCGCGCGAACATGTCCTTCCACGTGCAGCCCGGATGCGGAACCGTGCCCATCGGTCGGCGCGCAGCCTTGATGCGAGTTTCTGCGTGCTCGATCATCCGCGCGACTTCCGGATGCTTGAGATTGCCCATCTGCCCGACCGTCGCGGATAGGTCGAAGGGACCGATGAACACCAGGTCGATGCCGTCGACCGCGAGAATTTCGTCGATGTTGTCGACGGCCTTCGCCGATTCGATCTGGCATCCGATCAGCAGATTTTCCGCGCAGGTCGCAACGTAGTCGGGCGCCATGCCGTAACTCGACGCTCGCACCGAG
>VBCL01000004.1 GCA_005888865.1 Betaproteobacteria bacterium
CAGATATCGACGGACCCTGCCGGTCGAGCGCGGCTTGCAAGCTCGGCGGCAATGCCGGCTTCCTCCCACGCTTCCTTGAGCAGTGTTGCCTCAGCATTGGATCGGGCGGCGATGCCGCCGCCGACGAGGTTATCCAGGAGACCCGGATCGATCGCCTTCGTCGGACTGCGCCGGGCGAGCCACATCTGCCAGCGATCGTCATCGCCGACCAGTCCGTTGGCGTGCGCGGCAAAGGTGTGAATGCCGAAGTAGCGCGCCGCGGAGCGCTCGAGCTCGAACAGCGGCGCGCGGTTCGGGTGTGCGGAAACGGCGTAGGGTTCGTCGCGCCAGGCCGTAAGCGCGCCCTCCCCGGAGAGCGTGCGAGCGACTACGGCGAGCGCGGTCGTGCGCGCTTCGGGTGTGGCCAGCCCACGCGCCAATTCGATCCCGCGTTCGCTCCGCTGGAACACGTCCCGCCATTGCGCGAGTCGTCGCGCGCGCCCGGGCCTGATCCAGCCGACAATACGGCCCTCGGCGATGAACGGTGCGTACTCGCGGGTCGGCGCGGCGAGCACGCGCCCGAGCCGCTTCGCTATGCCGGCAACCGCATCCGTTGGCGCGGTCCACTTCTCCATCGAGTCATTCTATCCGACCGCCCATGAGCGCCGATGTGCTAGCGCTGTTTGATCTGGATCACACCCTGCTCACGCTCGACAGCGACGAGGCGTGGGTCGAATTCCTGATCGAGGAGGGGATTCTCGACCGCGCGGAATTCGAGCGGGCGAACCACCAGTTGGTTGAGCGGTATCGCGCGGGCGAAGCCACCTCCGTCGAGTTCACGCATTTCTACATGTCGACGCTGGTGGGCCGCGAGCCGGCGCTGCTGGACGCCTGGCATGCGAAGTATCTCGTCCGCAAGATCCGGCCGGCGATCTCGGCGGCCGCGCGAGACCTTCTCGCCAAGCACCGCACTGCCGGGCACCTGATGATCATGACCACCGCGACTGGCCGTTTCATCGTCGCGCCGATCGCGCGCGAGCTCGGCCTCGAAAACGTGATCGCCACCGAGCCGGAGATGAAGGACGGTCGCTACACGGGCAGAGTCGCCGGTACGCCCAACATGCGCGAGGGCAAGGTGACGCGGCTCGAAGCCTGGCTCGGCGAGCGCGCAATGGCGCTCGACGACTTCCGCCAGAGCTGGTTCTACAGCGACTCGGTCAACGACCTGCCGCTGCTCTCGCGGGTCACGCATCCGGTGGCGGTGAACCCCGATCCGCCGCTCTCCAAGATTGCGCGCGAGCGAGGCTGGCCGCAGCTCCGGATTAAGTAAAATGAGCAAGTAAGATCACTCTCTCGCAAGGTTCCGGACAACCCATGACGGCACGCATCATCGACGGCAAGGCTCGCGCTGAAAGGCTGACCGGGGAGGTCGCCGGCAAAGTTGCCGAGCGGGTGGCGGCGGGCAAGCCGCGGCCGGGACTTGCCGTCGTGCTCGTCGGCGAAAATCCGGCCTCGCAGGTCTACGTGCGCAACAAGCGCAGGACCACCGATGCGGCGGGCATGCTGTCCTTCTCGCACGACCTTCCGGTGACTACGTCGCAGGACGCGTTGCTGACCCTCATCGATCGCCTCAATGCGGATCCCTCCGTGCACGGGATCCTGGTGCAGCTTCCGCTACCCAAACAGGTTGATCCGGACGCGGTGACCGAGCGCATCGATCCGGGCAAGGACGTCGACGGCCTGCATCCGTACAACATCGGCCGGCTGGTCCTCAAGCGTCCGCTGCTGCGCCCGTGCACGCCGTACGGCTGCATGATGCTGTTGCGCGACACCGGCGAGGACCTCGTCGGAAAGCACGCGGTGATCATCGGCCAGTCGAACATCGTCGGACGGCCGATGGCGCTGGAGCTTCTGATGGCGCGCTGCACGGTCACGATCTGCCACTCGGCGACGCGCGATCTGCCGGGAGTCGTGCGAGGGGCCGATATCCTGGTTGCCGCGATGGGCAAGGCCCAGTTCGTGCAGGGCGACTGGATCAAGCCCGGCGCGATCGTCGTCGATGTCGGAATGAATCGCGACGGCGAGGGTAAGCTCTGCGGCGACGTGGATTTCGCGGCCGCGAAAGAGCGCGCGAGCTGGATCACGCCCGTGCCGGGCGGCGTCGGACCGATGACGATCGCGACGTTGCTCGCGAATACGTTGAGGGCCGTGGAGCTGAAGGAAATGACGTGATCACGCCAATTCATCGCGAGTGCGCCGCCCCGAATTCGAGCCGTGCACGTGGCGTCGGCGGCGCGGTAGAATCTTCTCCGCGCGTTGCCCGTTCCAGACTTGTCGTTCCAGCGATTTCGTGCCTTCCAGGAGACAACACATGAACATCCCCAAACGGTCCATCCTACGCGTCTACGCGGGCATCGGGCTGGCCTTCGCGCTCGTCGCCTCGTCGCTGGCGTCGGCACAGGGCAAGGATGACCTCTGGGAGGTTTCGACCAAGATGGAGATGCCGGGCATGCCGATGGCTATGCCGGCGCAGACGAACCGCGTCTGTCTTGGCAAGAATCGGAAGGACGAGGAATTTGTTCCCAGGCAGGGCGACTGTCGCATGGTCGAGAGCAAGCGCGTGGGCAGCAAGTTCACCTACAAGATGGAGTGCGCCGGCAATGATCCGACGACCATCGATGGGGCGATTACGTTCGGCAACAACGTCTACGACGGCCAGATGCGCATGACGATGAAAAAGACCAGGGACACGATGGACCTGACGCTCACGGGAAAGCGCGTCGGCGACTGCGTTGCCGTGACCAAGTAGCGGCTCTCCGAAAGGGAAAGGGCACGCCTGGTCCGCTTGGCTCTACGCTTCAAAGCTCACGAAACCCGGCCTCGCGCTGATGCCTGACGGCCAGGACGAGTACCACATCTGTCGCGGCGTCGTACTGATACAGCGCAACGTAGCCGGTGCGGCCGCGCGAGAGCAACACCTCGCGCAGGCCGTGCTCGACAGGTCGTCCCAACAGTGGATGCAACTTGAGCGCTTCGAGGCCGCTGACGATGTGTGGCGCGGTCGCCGCATCCAATTCGGGCGATTGCTCAAGCAGGAAATCCGTCAGCCGATCGAGGTCGTCCAGCGCATGCGGCGCGAAGACGAGCCGCGGCACGTTAGAGCTTTCGCTTGCGAGGTCGCGCGGGCCTTTGTCCCTCGAGGCGCGCCTTGAGATAACTCATGACCTCGTCGCCGTCGTACACCAACCCGTATTGGACGACTTCCTCGCGCGCGGCCCGCGCGTCCCCGAGAAACCCGCGGCGTCGCTCGGATAGGGCCGTTTGCAGCTCGATGGCTTCGACCATGAACGCGTGAGGCGTCTTGCCTGCTACCTTAGCGGCGTGAGCGACGCGCGACTTCAACTTTTCTGGCAGCTTGAGTGTAGTGGAGACTGGCATCGGAGCGTATCGACCATCGTAGTGTTACAAAGGTAACACCAGCAGTCGCGACTGTCAAAGTTTCGACGTCACACGCCCCGCAAGTGCCACGCCTTCGGTCGCGTGAAGGTCTGGATCCCGTACGTCGACAGCGTCAAGCCGATCCCCGAGTGCCCCACGCCTGACCATGGCAGCCGCGGGCTCACGCGGTCGCAGCAGTTCCAGTACGCCGATCCGGCGCGCACTTGTGCAAGGATTCGTCGCGCCCGTTTCTCGTCGGATGTGTAGACGCCGGCGGTGAGCCCGTACGGCGTGTCGTTCATCAGCGCGACCGCCTCGGCGTCGCTCGAGACCTTCTGGATGCCGATGATCGGCCCGAAGCTCTCGTCCTTCATCAACGCCATCCGGTGATCGACACCGACGAACACCGTCGGCTCGAACCAGTTGCCCTTGCGCTTGATGACGCTACCGCCGGTGAGGAGCTTCGCGCCCTTTCGCTTGGCGTCGGCGGCCTGTCGCGTCAGCACGTCGAGTTGCGGCCGTCGGGTGATCGCGCCGATGTAGGTCGTCTCATCCAGCGGGTCGCCGATCTTGTAGCCCTTCACTTCCGCGACGAACGCGGCGACGAACGCATCGTGAACTTTTTCGTCGACGTAGATGCGCTCCACCGAGCAGCACGACTGGCCCGTGTTGTAGAACGCACCGTCGGCGATGCCTGCCGCGGCGGCCTTGATGTCGACGTCGTCGCAGACGTAGACGGGATCCTTCCCGCCCAGCTCGAGCTGGACCTTGATCATTTTCTTCCCGGCCAGGGCGCCGATCTTCGTGCCCGTCGCGTACGACCCGGTGAAGAAAACGCCGTCGACGGGCTGCCGCAGCAGCGCCGCGCCGGTGTTACCGCCGCCAATCACCGCGATGAACGCGTCCGCGGGGACACCTGCCATGTGCAGCATCTCGGCGATGTGTTGTCCGGTGAGCGTCGCGAACTCGGACGGCTTGTACAACACCGTGTTCCCGGCAAGCAGCGCCGGAATGAATACGTTGCTGCCGACGAAGTACGGGTAATTCCAAGCCGAGATGTTGGCGATTACGCCCAGTGGCTCGTGCGAGATGCGCTCCTCGAGCTTCTCGTTGTCGCTGGCATAGACCTTTTCCTCCCGCAGCACCCGTGCCGCCTCGGCGATGAAGAATTCGACGCGCTTGAGCAGGCCGTTCAATTCGTTGCGCGACTGGACGATGGGCTTGCCGACTTCGTCGGTCAGCGTTCGGGCCAGCGTCTCATGCCGGGCGGTGACGCAATCGCGGAAGCGGCGAATCGCGTCGACACGCTTCTTGATCGGTGTCGCGGCCCACTCCGGTTGCGCATCGCGGGCACGCTCGTACTTCTTGCGTACCGCGAAGGCACCGTCCTCGGGAATGTCGGCAATCGTTGCGCCCGTGGCAGGATTGAGGATCTTCATGAGGGCAGGATCAGCGGCGGGCATGGGCGAGAAAATCGTCGAGAATCGGCGTGTCGTTGATGAAGGATGAATCGCTGCGATCGTGGAATTCCGGGTGCCATTGGACCGCGAAGACGTACGAAGGGCCGTTCCAGCGGATCGCCTCGACCACGCGATCCGGTTCGGACCATGCTTCGACGACGAGATCGCGGCCGAGCTCCCGGGCCGCCTGATGGTGAACAGAGTTAGTCTTGGTCAGGGTCAGCCCCGGATACAGTCGGGCCAGTCCCGAGCCCGGGACGATCGAGGTCGCGTGGCTGTTCCTGTCGTAGATGTCCCAGTTGCGATGGTTGAGCGCACCGGGGAACTGGGAGGCGAGGTCCTGATAGAGCGTGCCGCCCTGCGCGACGTTGATCACCTGCGCGCCCCGACAGACGCCGAGCACGGATTTTCCAGCGGCGATGAAGGCACGCAGCAACGTGATCTCGTAGTCGTCGCGAATCCTGTCGCCTGTCCATTCGGGCTTGAGCGGCTTCTCGCCGTAGCTCTCGGGACTCACATCGGAGCCGCCCATGAGCACGAGGCCGTCGAGCTCGCGTGCGTAGTCGCCGACGCTCACCCGACTTCCGGGCCGGCGTGAGTCGCCTTCGGGCGAGGGGATCATCAGCGCCATCGCGTCCTTCTGCATCACCCAATGCGCCATCTCCTGCTCGACGTACTGCAGCGTCTTGCCCTTGAAGACGGCGCGTTGCGGGTCCGGGTGAAAGAAGCAGGCGGAGATGCCGATTTTCAGCATGAGCTCAGATCGCCTCGGCGAAGATCCGCTCGAAATCCGCGCGAGTGCACGGCCGGGGATTGGTCTGGTGGCACGTGTCGTTGATCGCGACCTCGACCAGCGCGGGGATGTCGGTCTTCGTGACCGGACGCTTCGCCTCGTAAGCGGACAGCGTTGCAGGGATCGCGAGGTCACGTTTGAGCGCGCTGAGCCAATCGATGAACGACGCGGCGCTCGCGTCCTCGGTATGCTTCGCCACGCCGACGACGTGCGCGAGCTCGGCCATCTTGGCGCTCGCCGCCGACAGATTGAAGCGCATGACGTGGTCGATCATGATCCCGTTGGCGAGCCCGTGATGCAGGTCGGCAATGGTGGAGAGCGCGTGCGCGCACGAATGCACCGCGCCGAGATCCTTCTGGAAGGCGATCGCGCCCATCATCGACGCCATGAGCATGTCCGAGCGGGCGTCGATGTTGTGCGGCTCGCGCACTGCCGTCCGCAACGCCTTCGCGGCGATGCGGGCTCCTTCGAGAGCGATGCCGTCGCACAATGGATGGTACGCGGGCGAGAGATACGACTCGACGTTGTGGGTGAGCGCGTCCATGCCGGTTGCCGCCGTGATGTGTGGCGGCAGGTCGAGGGTCAGCTCGGGGTCCGCGAACACGGCTTTTGCCAGGAGCATGGGCGAGAAGATGATCTTCTTGATGTGGGTCTTGTCGTCGGAAATGACGCTCGAGCGTCCGACCTCCGACCCGGTGCCGGCAGTCGTCGGCAGCGCGATGAAGTGAGGCAGATCGTGCTCGATCGGGCGGACGTGTGGGTGATCCCAGGCGTATTCGAGCACATCGCCCCTATGGGTCGCCATCAACGCGATCGCCTTGGCGACGTCGAGCGCTGCGCCCCCGCCGAGTCCGATGATCGAATCGGCGTGATGCTCGCGGAAAGCGGCGACGCCGTTGTCGACCTGGCTCTTCACCGGGTTGCCCCAGATCTCCGAATAGACCGCGACCTCGAGCGGATGCAGCTCGGCGACGAACTTCGTGAGCAGTGGCAGCGGCGCGATGCCGCGATCGGTGACGATAAGCGGCCGCTCGAGGCCTTGCGCGCCGAGGTGCTCGGCGACGAGCTTGCGCGCACCCGCGCCGAAGTGGATGGTCGTGGGGAAAGCGAAGCGGTGGATGGTCATCGCGTGTTCGATCCTACCTGTTGTCCGTCGCCGATCTGCACGAAGCGGAGCTCGAGAATGTCGTTCGGCCATTGCGCGACGCGGATGTCCGGCCGCATGAACCAGGTCAGCGTTCGCCGGTACAGCGGGATCAGCGGCAGGTCGTTTTGCATGAGGCGCAGCGCATCGCCGATGAGCTGTCGCCGTCGCGTGAGGTCGGGCTCGATGCGGATCGCATCGATGGTCTGATCGAGTTGCGCGTTGGCATAGCGGCCGCCGTTGAACGTGCCAGCGCCGTCTGCGCCATGGCTGTGCACGATCGCGTAGAGGCTCTGCCAGGGATCGGTCGTCGGCGTCCAGCCGAACTCGAAGAAGCTCGCGGTCGCCTGCGTAAGCCTCGGGAAGAACGTCGCGGTGGGCCAGGGCTGAAAAGACGCACGGATTCCCACCTGCGCGAGCATGCCTGTGATGGCCTGGCACACCGCCGCCCGGTAACTGGCGTTGACGCAGTCGAGCGTCACGGAGAAGCCCTCGGGATAACCGGCTTCCTTGAGCAGCGCCCGCGCGGCCTTGGGATCGTACGCGAGCCGCCGGTCGAGCTCCGGCAGCGAACCGTCGACGAGCCGGGAGAAATACGAGCCTGTCGCAGTGGCCTGTCCCCGCAGCACCTTGGAGACGATGGCATCGATGTCGATCGCCTGATACACCGCACGCCGCACGCGCAGATCCTTGAACGGGTTGCGGCCCTTGACATCGGAGAACTCCAGCTCCGCGCGGCTCTGGTCGAACCCGAGGTACTGCGTGCCGATGTCGGTCATCTCGGCGACTTTGAAGCGTTTCTCCTGCTTGAGACGCGCGATGTCCTGATATGGCGGGTCGATCACGAAGTCGACCTCGCCCGAGACCAGCGCGGCGAGCCGGGTGGCATCCGACTGAATCACGACGTAGATCGCCTCGTCGACGTTGCCGCGGCGGCCCCACCAATCCGGGTTCGCGACCAGGGTCGTGCGCACATCGGATTCGTAGGACTTGAGCTTGTAGGGACCGGTGCCGTTGGTATTGCGTACGGCGTAGGTTTCCTGCCTGGCGTTGTAGTTCTGCGGTTCGACGACGCCGTGCGCCGCGCTCCACGCCCTGCTCATCATGGCGACATAGATCAGCTTCTCCGGCAGAACCGCGTCGGGCGCAGCGAGCAGGAAATCGACGGTCAGATCGTCGACCTTGCGCGCTTCGATGACGCCACGGAGCTGGAAGGCGCGCTGCGAGTTCTTGTGCAGCGCGCGCTCGATGGAGAACGCGACATCGTCCGCAGTGAACAACGCTCCGTCGTGAAACTTCACGCCCGGGCGAAGCTTGAAGCGCCAACGCTTCGGCTCGAGCTGCTGCCACGACACTGCAAGCGCGGGCTCTAGCGCGAAGTCGCGATCGCGAGACACCAGCGAATCGTAGATCTGGCTGACCACCCGGGTCTGGTATAGCAGGGCCAGGGCGTGGGGATCGAGCGATTGCGGGTCGAAGCCGCTGCCGAAGCGCAACGTCTTCGCGGCGAGTGGCAGCGCCGCCAGGCATCCTGCCAGGAGCAGGACTCCGATCGCGGTCCAAGGTACGCGTCGAGTCATATGATCTCGAAGTATCGCTTCAGCTCCCAGTCGGTCACCCCGTCGAGCCATTGCCGCCACTCCCATTCGCGGGTCGCTGCGAAGTGCTCGACGAAATCGTCGCCGAACCAGTCGCGCGCCAGCTTCGAGCCCTTGAAGTTGCGCGTGGTCTCGATCAGCGTGCGCGGAGCACGCGGCACATTCTCCGCGCCGACGTTGGTGCCGTGAATCGGCTTGGCGGTCAGCTTGAGGTTCTTCTCGACGCCGTGCAGGCCGGCGGCGATGCATGCGGCCGCGGCGAGGTAGGGGTTCATGTCGGCGCCGGGGCAGCGCGTCTCGAGGCGCGTCGACTTCGGCGAGGTGGCAATGACCCTGAAGCTCGCCGTGCGGTTGTCGAGGCCCCAGGTCGGCTTGACAGGGGCCCAGAAGCCGTCGACCAAACGCTTGTAGCTGTTGATCGTCGGCCAGTACATCGGCGCGAATTCCATCAGCGCCGAGACCTGCCCGGCAAGGTAGCTCTCGAAGAGCTTGCTCATGCCGTTCTTGTTCTTCGCATCGTGGAACAGATTCTTCTTGCCGTCGGAAAGACTCTGGTGGATGTGGCCGGAGCAGCCGGGATACTGTGCGTTCCACTTGGCCATGAAGCTCGGCATGATGCCGAAGCGCGCTCCGATTTCTTTTGCGCCGGTCTTGAACAGGGCTGCGCGATCGGCCTGCTCGAGGGCTTCCGAGAACAGGATCGCCGCCTCGTACACGCCGGGCCCGGTTTCGGTGTGCAAACCTTCGATCGGCACGCCAAACTCGGCCATCTCGACCATCAGCGCCTTGAAGAAGTCGCGATTCTGGCCGGCGCGCAGCAACGAGTAGCCGAACATGCCCGGGGTGATCGTTTCAGGCCGAATATAGCCTTTGGCCGCCCACGATTGCGGCGTCTCGGCGAAATTGAACCATTCGAATTCCATCCCGCACATCACGCTCATCCCGAGCTTCTCGGCGCGCTTCAGCACGCGCTTCAGGAGCTGGCGCGGACAGATCGAATGCGGCACTTCGCGGCCATCTTTCTGCATGACGAAGTCGCCGAGAAAAAACGGCACGCCGTCGTCCCACGGCACGGTGCGGTGCGTTCCCAGGTCGATCCTTGCGACCGCGTCGGGAAACCCCTTGTGCCAGCCGGTGAGCGTCGTGTTGTCGTAGCACTGATCGTTCATGTCCCAGCCGAACACGACGTCGCAGAAGCCGAAGCCGCCGTCGACCGCGGAAAAGAACTTGTCCTTGTGGAGGTACTTGCCCCGGAGCACGCCGTCGATGTCCGACACGGCGACCTTGACCCTGTTACCGGCGGCGTTGCGCACGGCATCGAGCACGTTCTTGGCGGGCAGGTTCTGCGGCATGGACGATTTCCCCCTGATCTTCCTGCGGCGATTGTACCGCGGGCGCACCGGCTTAAATGGCACAATCCAGGCCGATGAGCGAGCGTTCGACCGATTCGTCGCCGCTGCGGGCGCGCTCGCTCGCGGCGCTGCATCTCGCGGTTGCGCTGTTTGGATTCGCCGGCCTGTTCGGCAAGTGGCTGGCGCTGCCTCCCGTCACGATCGTCTTCGGCCGCACGCTGGTCGCCAGCGTCGCGCTTGCGGTGCTGCTCGGGCTCACCCGCGAACGTGGAGCGTCGGACCGACGTCGTGTCGATTGGCGGCTCGCCGGCAATGGCGCGGTGCTGGCGCTGCATTGGGTGGCGTTTTTCCAGGCGATCCAGACGGCAAGCGTCGCGGTGGGGCTGCTCGGCTTCGCGAGCTTTCCGCTGTTCGTCTTGATCCTGGAAGCCGCAACGCGACAGCGCGCATTGCGCGGCGGCGAATGGGCGACCGCAATCCTCGTCGCGGGTGGTCTGGCGCTCCTCGTTCCGGAGCTTCGCTGGGAAAATCGCATCGTGCAGGGCCTGTCGTGGGGCGTCCTGTCCGGCCTGACTTTCGCCCTGCTGGCGGTCGGCAACCGCGCGCTCGCCGCTGGCTACTCCTCCGGCGCGATCGCGCTCTGGCAGAACGCATGTGCCGCAATCTGCCTGCTGCCGCTCGCGATCCTCGCGGCGGTCGTTCCGGCGCCGTCGCAGATCGCGCTTCTTGTCGTGCTCGGCGTCGCGTGCACAGCGCTCGCACATACGCTGTTCATCCACGCGCTGCATTTCCTCTCGGCGCATACCGCGAGCGTCGTCACGGCGCTGGAGCCTGTGTACGGCATCGCGTTGGCCTTTCTGTTGCTCGGGGAGACGCCGAGCGCACGCACACTCGCAGGCGCGGTCCTGCTCGTCTGGGCTGCGTTGCATGCGACGCGGCGTAGGCCGGGCTGAGCGCCCTTCGACTTCGCTCAGAGCCTGCCTGAGCTCGACGAAGGGACAGGCTAGGCCCGATGCCCGGGTGCGCAACGGCGTCCCAGGTTTCGCTTCGCTCACCCGGGCTACGTCCGGGGAACGCATTTGGCTCGCGCGCCGGGTTTCTGTAGCATCGATCTTTTCGAAGGCGAGAACCTCGTGGACCTGCACGTCGGCATGATCGGGTTGGGGCGCATGGGCGCCAACATGGCGCGGCGCCTTGCGCTGGGTGGGGTCGACGTGATCGGCTTCGATCCGGACGCGGCCGCGCGCGCGGCGCTGGCGGGGACGGCAGGGTGCAGCGTGGTCGAGGACATGGCAGCGCTGATCCACGCGCTGCCATCGCCGAGGATCGTGTGGCTCATGGTGCCTGCCGGCGAGCACACCGAGGAAACCATCGCCGCGCTGGCCCCGCAGCTCCTCGCCGAGGACGTGATCGTCGACGGCGGCAACGCGTTCTACAAGGACTCGGTGCGACGTGCGGTCGAGCTCTCGAGCTACGGCATCCGCTTCGTCGATTGCGGTGTGTCGGGCGGGATCTGGGGGCTCCAGGAAGGTTTCGCATTGATGTTCGGTGGATCGCCCGCCGCAGCGCGCGCCATCGAGCCCGTCATCAGGCTGCTCGCGCCGTCCCCCGACCGAGGCTGGCTCCATTGCGGTCCGAGCGGCTCGGGCCATTTCGTGAAAATGATTCACAACGGCGTCGAATACGGAATGATGCAGTCGCTCGCCGAGGGGTTCGCATTGCTCAAAGGCAAGGCGGAGTTCGGGCTTGACGTGGCGGCGGTCGCGGAGATGTGGCGTCACGGCAGCGTGGTGCGCTCGTGGCTGCTCGATCTGACCGCAGAATTCCTGCGCGAGGACGTCGAGCTCTCGGAGATTGCGCCACTGGTGGCCGATTCAGGCGAGGGACGCTGGACCGTCAACGAGGCGATCGAGCAGGGCATCCCGGCGCCCGTGCTGTCACTCGCCTTGATGATGCGGTTTTCGAGCCAGGGCAAGGGCGACTACGCGGATCGCTTGCTGGCGATGATGCGCAAGGGCTTCGGCGGCCACAAGGTGACTCCGATCGCGGAGGACAAGTCGTGATCGTTCTGATCATCGGCGTGTGCGGCTGCGGCAAGACCACGATCGGCAAGGCACTGGCGAAGGATCTCGGGTGGCGCTTCCTCGACGCCGACGATTTCCATCCGGAGGCGAACGTGGCCAAGATGGCGAGCGGCACCCCGTTGACCGACGACGATCGCTGGCCGTGGTTCGATCGCGTCGCCGCCGAGATGCGGCGCATGAACGCCGCGGGCAAGCCTGCGGTCGTCGCCTGCTCAGCGCTGAAGCAGGCGTATCGCGATCGGCTGGCCGCCAGCGGAGACGTTCGCATCGTCTACCTCAAGGGCGACGCCGCGACGATCGAGGCGCGCCTGGTCCGCCGGGCGGGGCATTTCATGCCGGCGTCGCTGCTTCCGAGCCAGTTCGCAACGCTCGAGGAGCCCACCGACGCGATCGTGGTCGACATCAGGGAGCCTATCCCCGCGCAGGTCGCGGCGATCACGCGCGCATTGCGCGAGGACGCACCGCGCGTGGTAACGAAAAAGATCCTCGACCAGGTCAGTAAGTAGCTGCATGGCCGCGCCAACCGAAAACGCAAGCCGGCGACCGATGTCGCGCATCTCGGGCGCGATCCGAAGCAGCATCTGGGCGCGGTGAGCACGCCCGTCTACCATGCGACGACGATCCTGTTCGACACCGTCGCCGAGCTGGAAGCTGCCGAGCGTGGCCAATATCCCGGTGTCACCTACGGCCTGCATGGGCTGCCGACGGTCACCGACCTCCAGTCCGCGATGGCGGAGCTCGAGGGCGGCTACGCGGCGCTCGCCGTGGCGTCGGGGCTCGCCGCGATCACGCTGGCGCTCCTCGGGACGACGCGGGCCGGCGATCACGTGCTGGTCACCGATGCTGTGTACGGGCCGACGCGTCGCTTCTGCGACAACCAGCTCAAGCGCTTCGGGGTGATCCACTTGCAGGTGCGTCCGTCGAACGCGAGTTCAAATCGAACACGCGCGTGGTGTTCGCCGAATCGCCCGGCTCGCTCACTTTCGAAGTGCAGGACGTGCCGGCGATTGCCGAAGTCGCCCATCGTCGCGGTGCGCTCTTGATGCTCGATAACACCTGGGCGACGCCGCTGGGGTTTCCCGCATTTGCGCGCGGAGCGGACATCTCGCTCCACGCGGGCACGAAATACGTTGGCGGGCACTCCGACGTTCTGGTCGGGCTCATGACCTGCAGCGAGGCGACGTTCCCCGCGCTGCATCGGCTGTGGACCGACATGGGGGTTACGCTCTCCAGCGACGACGCCTTTCTCGCGCTGCGAGGCCTGCGCACGCTCGCCGTGCGCCTCGAGCGGCATACGCAGAGCGCCCTGACGATCGCGCGCTGGCTGCGCGAGCGGCCCGAAGTCGACGAGGTGATCTTTCCGGCGCTTCCGGGACGATTGTTGGCCTCGAAGCGCTGTTGCGATGGAATCACCCGGAACGCGGGCTTACGAGTCCTTGCACGTTTATCCCGCTAGCGGAGGAGACAGGCATCATCGTACCCATAGGCGAATGGGTACTGCGCACCGCATGTCGTCAACTGGCCCTGTGGGAAAAGATGGGACTTCCCCCGCTGGCGATCAGCGAACGCACGGGGGCCTTATATGCGCCTGCACGTCGGCCTCGAAGACGTGCAGGACCTGATCGCGGATCTGGAAGACGGATTCGCGCGTTTGCGCGGATGATGCGGCTACGTGTTCAGCGACAATCCCCGCGCGATCAGGGATATGTCGAGCAGCGCCTTAGGCCGCGCATGCCGCGACTCCAATAAGCAGACCGGGCACCGCGCTCGCGTCCACGGGGCGGCTGAACAAATAGCCCTGGCCAAGCTTGCATCCCGCTGCTCGCAGCCAGTGGCGCTCGCCCTGCGTTTCCACCCCCTCAGCGAGCACCTCGAGGTTTAGGCTATGTCCGAGTGTGATCATCGAGCGCGCGATCGCGGCATTGGCAGGATCAGAGTCGATGTCGCGCACGAAGGACTGGTCGATCTTCAATCGCGATATCGGAAGCCGCTTCATGTAGCCCAGGCTCGAATACCCGGTTCCGAAATCGTCTATCGACAAACGCACACCGAGCGATCGCAACGCGCGGAGAACGCCGATCGCTGCATCGGTGTCGCGCGCGAGCAGGCTCTCCGTCAACTCGAGGTCGAGTCGTCCCGGCGCCAGCCCAGCGTCGCGCAGTGTCGCCGCGACCATTGCTACGAGACCTTTTTGCAGCAACTGACGCACCGAAAGGTTGATGCTGATCGCCAGCGGGGGAAGTCCCATCTTTTCCCACAGGGCCAGTTGACGACATGCGGTGCGCAGTACCCATTCGCCTATGGGTACGATGATGCCTGTCTCCTCCGCTAGCGGGATAAACGTGCAAGGACTCGTAAGCCCGCGTTCCGGGTGATTCCATCGCAACAGCGCTTCGAGGCCAACAATCGTCCCGGAAGCGGATAGTGCAGCAGGAATTCGCCACGTTCGAGCGCGCCGTGCAACCGCATTTGAAGCAGGACCCGTTCGTCGATCGTGCTCGACAGATCGCGGGTGAAGGTCTGGACGTTGTTGCCCCCGGTGCGCTTGGCCAGGTACATCGCCGCATCGGCATTCTTGAGAAGATCTTCGGCATCGACGCCATCTTCGGGATAGCGGCTGACACCGATGCTGCAAGTAATCCTTAACGCGTGTCCTGCCACGGTCATCGGTTCCGCTACCGCAGCCAGAATCCGGTTGACGATCGTTGCGATCGCATCGTCGCCGATAGCCCCCCTGGCCAGCAGGATGACGAACTCGTCGCCGCCGAGGCGGGCGATCGTGTCATCTCCGCGCAGGCATGATTGAAGGCGCACTGCGACGCCGCGGAGCAACTCGTCGCCAGCGGAGTGCCCCAGGCTGTCGTTGATGAACTTGAACTGATCGACGTCGACGAACAGGACGAGAAACGGGCGCGGTGCGAGCGACGCTTCAGTAATGGCTTGCCCCAGCCGCTGGCCGAACAGCACCCGGTTGGGTAGGCCCGTCAGCCCGTCGTAGTTGGCCAGCTGGTGCAAATCTTCCTGTTGTGTCACGGTGGCAGTTACGTCGTGGACGATCACGACGCTGTGGGTCATCGCGCCGGATCCATCGAGCACGGGTGCGATGAACAAGTCGTTCCAGAACAGGCTCCCGTCCTTGCGATAGTTGTGCAACAGCACTCGGACTTCGCGTCGGGCCTGCAAGCCCTCGCCCACAGAGGCGACGGCCGCGTCGTTGCCATGCGTGCGCAAGAGTGTCTGAAAATTCTGGCCGAGGATTTCTTCCTGCGTGTAGCCGGTAA
>VBCL01000307.1:0-492 GCA_005888865.1 Betaproteobacteria bacterium
AAGCTGGGTGAAGAAGCGACCGAAGCGGTGATGGCGGCCAAGGACGGTGATAAACTTCGGTTAACGAACGAGATCGCGGACCTCTGGTTCCATTGCCTGGTTGTTCTCGAGAGTTATGGCCTGGGACCGGATGCCGTGCTCGCCGAATTGGCGCGGCGCGAAGGCGTGTCGGGGCTGGAAGAGAAGGCATCGCGGCTGTGATGTCGAGCGGCGCTCCGCGGACCGTTCGGGCAGCGGACAGACTGATCAACATTCATGAACGACTGCATTTTCTGCAAGATCGCGCGCGGTGAAGTGCCGGCAACGAAGGTGTACGAGGACGCCGAGATCCTCGGCTTCAAGGACATCCGTCCCCAGGCGCCGGTGCACTTCATGCTGATACCGAAGCGGCACATCGACTCGCTCGCCGAAGCGACCACGGAAGATACCGACATGCTCGGGCGGCTGCTCGCGCTGTCGGGGCCCTTGGCGCGCGAGCAGGGGTCGCCCGAC
>VBCL01000307.1:519-1013 GCA_005888865.1 Betaproteobacteria bacterium
ATCGGCCGACAGGAAGTGATGCATCTGCATGTCCACGTCATCGGCGGCCCGAACGTTCTCGGGCCGATGCTGCCGAGGCCGAGCTAAGAGGAGGCACTATGGGTGGACTGAGCATCTGGCACTGGCTGATCGTCCTGCTCGTCGTCGTACTGATCTTCGGTACCAAGAAGCTGCGCAACATCGGCCAGGACCTGGGCGGTGCGGTGAAGGGCTTCAAGGAAGGCATGAAGACCCCGGAGGGTGAGCAACAACCGCCGGGATCGGGCGAAAGCTCGCAGCAGATCTCCGGTCAGACGATCGAGGGCGAAGCCAAGAAAGAGAAGACGCAGTAGATCGCCTGGACGCATGTTTGACATCGGCTTCTCCGAAATCGTCGTCATTGCCGTCGTCGCGTTGATCGTCATCGGCCCGGAGCGACTGCCCAAGGTCGCGCGTACGCTGGGCCACATGTTCGGACGCTTGCAGCGCTACGTCAGCGAGGTCAAGGCCGACAT
>VBCL01000307.1:1039-4161 GCA_005888865.1 Betaproteobacteria bacterium
ATGGAGCTCGACGAGCTGCGCAAGCTCCAGTCGCAGGTCCAGAGCGCGGCACGCGATATCGAGCAGTCGGTGAGCAACGCGGCACGCGACGTGGAGAGCGGCGTGCGCTCGGTCGAGAGCCAGCTCAATGAAGGGGCGAGTGCAGCGCCGGCGAAAGACGAGCCGCCACCTCAGTCTCAACCATCACCCGCCGAGGAAGGAAGCAAGGCTCACGAGCCTGCGCGCGAGGATGTCGCAGGCGATGCGTCGCGTCAGGCGACGCTTCCGGGATTCGATCGCATTTAGTCGAGAATCAACGTTCCGTTCGTGCTCAGCGCTTCGACAGGCTCAGGTCGAACGGCGGATATGCCCCGGCGCGCTACAATGACGGCACCGCCTCGGGTCCCGTGGGGCGCTCGCCGTCATGACCGAACCGTCAGCCTCCCCCGACAGCCCGCAGGAAAGCTTCATCTCGCATCTGATCGAGCTGCGCAGCCGGCTGTTGCGCTCGATTATCGCCGTGGTCGTCGTGCTCCTCTGTCTTTTCCCCTGGGCGAAAGACATCTACGCGGCGCTCGCCTGGCCGCTGCTCAAGGCGTTACCGCAAGGCAGCACCATGATTGCGACCGACGTCACGGGCACGTTCCTGGTGCCGCTCAAAGTGACGCTGATGGCGGCGTTCCTGATCGCGCTACCCTACGTGCTCTATCAGATGTGGGCATTCGTCGCGCCGGGCCTTTATCACCACGAGAAGCGGCTCGCGGTGCCCGTGATCGTGTCCAGCGTCGTGTTCTTCGCGCTCGGCATGGGGTTCGCCTATTTCATCGTCTTTCCGGTCGCCTTTGGATTCTTCGCCGGTTACGCCCCCACGGGCGTGCAGATGATGACCGACATCGACAAGTACCTGTCGTTCGTGCTGACGATGTTCATTGCATTCGGGATCACCTTCGAAGTGCCGGTGGTCGTCGTGGTGCTGGTGCGCCTCGGCGTGGTGAGCCTCGAGAAGCTGCGCTCGATCCGTGGCTACGTGATCGTCGGCGCATTCGTGGTCGGCGCGATCTTCACCCCGCCCGACGTGGTCTCGCAGGTGATGCTCGCCGTGCCGTTGTGGCTGCTCTACGAGCTGGGCCTCCTGGTTGCGCGTTTCGTCGCCGTGTCCAAGCCCGGGACCGACGTGCAGGAGAGCGAGGCGGCTTAGCTTCTAGCCCGCAGGCTTCGGGCGCCTGCCGACGACCACGGGGACCTGCAATGGTTTCTGGTCGCGCAGGACCTTGAGCGTCGCCGGGTGCCCCGGGGTCAGCCCCGCGATCTGCGAGAGCAACGCGGCGCTGTCGCGTGTGGGCTTGCCGTCGATTTCCAGGACGACGTCCCGCGCCTGCAATCCCGCGCGATCCGCGGGACCGTTCTTGAGGACACCGCGGATCAATACGCCGTCGATCTTCTGTAGCGAAAACGCCACCGCGAGCTCGGGGGTCAGCTCTTGCGGCTCGATGCCGAGCCAGCCGCGAGTCACTTCGCCATCGCGGATAATCTGCTCGAGCACGGTGCGCGCGATCGAGACCGGAATCGCGAAGCTGATCCCCTGCGAGCCGCCACTCTGCGAAGCAATCGCACTGTTGACGCCGATCAGATTGCCCCCAGAGTCGACCAGCGCACCGCCCGAATTGCCCGGGTTGACCGGCGCGTCGGTCTGGATGAAATCCTCGAAGCGATTGATGCCCAGGTGGTTGCGCCCCAGCGCGCTGATGATCCCGTGCGTCACCGTATTGCCCAAACCAAAGGGATTGCCCAGCGCGAGCACTCCGTCACCCACCTGGACGTTGTCGAGCGTGCCGAAGGTGATTGCCGGCAGGTCCTTGCCCTCGGCCTTGAGCACCGCGAGGTCCGATTCCGGATCGCTTCCGCGCACGGTCGCGTGCAAGCGGCGACCGTCGGCGAGCACGAGCTGGATGTCGTCGGCGCCGTCGATGACGTGGTTGTTGGTCAGGACGTAACCCTCGTTGCTGACGATCACGCCCGATCCGAGGCTTGTCGCTCGACGCGTGTCACCTTCCCCAAGACCGGGAAAGAAGCGTCGCAGCAAGGGATCGTCGAGCAACGGATTGCGCTGGCGGACTTCCTTGCTGGTATAGATGTTGACCACCGACGGCATGGCTTTTTTCGCGGCGTCGGCGAGACTGGCGATCCGAGGGCCCTGGACCGTCGGGGCGCTTTCCTGAACCAGCACCACGTTATTGCGGCCGGCGATGCGAGCGAGCAGGTCGGGCCGCAGGGTGGCCACCACGAACAGAATGCCGAGGCAAACCGTGGCGATCTGCGCGAATAACAGCCAGAAATGGTGCAGCGTCGGCTTCATTGAGATCGTCAGGCGGGAACCCGCATTATAGACCGGTGCGGCAATGCACCATCCCCGGCGTACCGCGCCGGAACGGTCCTCGCACAACGCTCGTTAATCCCTTGTTTTGCAGCGTTTTTTCGCACAAATTTGGACGCGGGAAGGCCAATTCATTTATAATCGCTGGGTTTGCGGCTGGGGACCGGGCGAATGGCAACCGATGAGAGTGTAAACAACAGGAAACGCCGGTTTCTGCTCGGCGCCACCACAGCCGTGGGCGCGGTCGGCGTCATTGCGGCAACCGTCCCGTTCGCCATGAGCATGTGGCCCAGCGAGCGCGCGAAGGCGGCGGGGGTGCCGGTCGAGGTCGATATCAGCAAGCTCGAGCCGGGCCAGAAGATCAACGTCGAGTGGCGCGGCAAGGTCGTGTGGGTGATTCACCGCACGCCGGCGATGCTCGCCGCGCTTCCCAAGCTCGACAGCCGCGTCGTTGATCCCAAATCCGACGTCGATCATCAGCCAAAGGAGGCGAAAAACGAGGGCCGGTCGATCAAGCCCGAGATCTTCGTCGCGGTCGGGATCTGCACGCATCTGGGCTGCTCGCCGACCTTTCGCCCCGAGGTCGCTCCGCCCGACCTGGGGTCCGACTGGCTCGGCGGTTTCTTCTGCCCCTGCCACCAGTCGAAGTTCGATCTCGCCGGCCGCGTCTACAAAGGCGTACCGGCACCGACCAACCTGATCATTCCGCCGTACAAATTCCTGTCCGACACCAGGATTCTTGTCGGCGCGGACGGCAAGTCGGCACCGG
>VBCL01000308.1 GCA_005888865.1 Betaproteobacteria bacterium
CGGCATCTTTGTGCTGGTGTTCGGTATTGGCAGCGCACTGGCGGGAATGGCGGGCGTGATCGGCGGGTTCATGCTGCTGACGCAACCCACGCTTGCCCATGCGGTGGGGCCGATCGTGTTCGTGGTCGTGGTTGTCGGCGGTCTGGGATCGCTTCCGGGCGCGCTGATCGCCTCGATGCTCATCGGCATCCTGCAGACCTTCGCCGTGGCCGTGGATTATTCGCTGGTGGACGTGCTGCGCGCCTCCGGCGTCGTCATCGCGCGGGGCTCGCCGCTCTATGAATTCTCGTCGATCAAGCTGGCGACCGCGGCACCCATCATTCCCTACCTGCTCCTGGTGCTGATGCTCATCGTGCGGCCAAGGGGCCTGATGGGCAAGCGCGACGTATGAGCGCCGCCGGGCCATACCACGGCGCCAGCGCAGCGGCCGAATTGTCCAATGAGGCCGCAAGCGTGGGGGTACACCAATGAACGAGACCCGTGCGGTCGCCACGCCTTCGACGGGAGCCGCAGGTACCGCCACACGTTGGGCGGACCGCCACAAGTACTGGCTGGCGGCCATTGTCGCGCTGCTGGTTCTGCCGCACGTCCCCGGGTTGAGCTCCGACTTCGGACGCTCGCTGCTGAGTCAAATGGGCATCGCGGTCGTCTTTGCCCTGTCGTTCAACGTGCTCCTCGGACAAACGGGTCTGTTGTCCTTCGGCCACGCCGTGTATTTCGGTCTCGGTGGGTACGCGGCGATCCATTTCATGCGGGTGATCAACCATGGGCTGCCGCTTCCCGTCCCACTGGTGCCGCTTGCGGGCGCTGCGGCGGGGCTGGCTTGCGGCGTTCTCTTCGGTTCCGTCACCACCCGACGGGCAGGCACGATCTTCGCGCTGATCACCTTGGGCATCGGCGAGCTCGTTTATGCCGCGACGTTCATGCTGTCGGCGTATTTCGGGGGCGAGGAGGGCATCACCGCCAGCCGGACGCGCGGTCCCGCGGTGTTCGGGATCGACTTCGGCTCGCAGCTGCAGGTCTATTACCTGATCGCGCTGTGGGCGCTGATCGCGACGATGCTGATGTACGCGTTCGTTCGCACGCCGCTGGGCCGTGTGTGCAACGCCGTACGCGACAATCCCGAGCGCGCGGAGTTCACGGGCTACAACCCGCAGCGAGTGCGATTCCTGGCGTTCTCGGTCGCCGGCCTGTTTGCGGGCCTCGCCGGCGGCCTGCACGCGATCAACTACGAAATCGTGGCGGCCGACTCGGTGAGCGCGCTTCGCTCGGGGACGGTACTCCTGATGGCGTATATCGGTGGCGTCAGTCGCTTCGTCGGTCCCGTCATCGGCGCCGTGGTCCTCACCTGGCTGCAGGTGAGCTTGAGCGGCTACACGTCGGCGTGGCTCCTGTATCTCGGCGTGTTCTTCATCGTGACCATCCTGTTCGCGCCGTCGGGTCTCGCCGGATTGATCGCGATGCACCGCCCGATCGTGCGAACCAGGGCGTTCTCCCGGGTGCTGGGCGCCTATGTTATCGCGCTCGCGCCGGCGGCCGTCATGGCGGCCGGTGCGGTGCTGCTGATCGAGATGAGCTACCGTGTAGCGACGCAACCGGAGCTCGGAACACGCATGCGGTTTACATGGATCACGGTCGACGCGGCGTCGGCGTGGCCGTGGATCACGGGCACCGCGTTGATCGCCGTGGGCTTCGTCGGGTTCCGAAAGACCTGGCCCGTCGTCGCGGCCGCGTGGGGCCGCGCCAGCGAAGAATCGAACGCGGCGATCGCATCCGCGCAGCCTCGATGAACGTCCGGCCCGACGCACCCCCGCCCGAACGCGCACCGATTGCGCTGGAACTGCTCGACGTCCGGAAGAGCTTCGGCGTCACGCCCATCATCCGGGGCGTCTCGCTTGCCGTGAGTCGAGGAGAGCGGCATGCCATCATCGGGCCGAACGGCGCAGGCAAGTCGACGCTGTTCAACCTGATCAGCGGCCGCTTCGCGCCGACGACAGGGTCGATACGTCTGAACGGCGAGAATGTGACCGGGCTTCCGCCGTATCGGATCAATCGGCGGGGACTGGCGCGCAGCTTCCAGGTAACCAACATCTTTCCGCGTCTGTCGGTCTACGAGAACATCCGCTGCAGCGTCCTCTGGTCGCTGGGCTATCGGTACAGTTTCTGGCGCCGCGTCGATAAGCTGCGCGATGCGAACGAGCAGACCGAACACATTCTCGAACAGATTCGCATGACGGCGCGCCGGGAGAGTCCCGCCGGCGTGCTTACGTATGCCGAGCAACGCGCTCTCGAGATCGGCATCACGATCGCGGGCGGCGCGCAGGTCATTCTGCTCGACGAGCCGACCGCAGGCATGAGCCGCGCGGAAGCCGCCGCGGCCGTCGACTTGATCCGCACGGTCTCGCAGGGACGCACCCTGGTCATGGTCGAGCACGACATGGGCGTCGTGTTCGATCTCGCCGACCGCATTTCCGTGCTCGTCTACGGCGAGATCATCGCCACCGACGTGCCCAACAGGATCCGGGCCGACGCGGCGGTACAGACGGCCTATCTCGGCACGCCGGCCCATGCTTGAGGTCGAGGACCTGCACGCGTACTACGGCAAGAGCCACATCCTGCAGGGCATTTCGTTTCACATCGCCGAGGGCGAGATCGTCAGCCTCCTCGGGCGCAACGGGGCAGGGCGGTCGACGACCATCAAGACCATCATGGGTCAGGTGCCGCCGCACGGCGTCATTCGCTTCAAGGGGGAGAGGATCGATGGCCGCCCGCCGCACGAAATCGCACGTCGGGGCCTCGGCTACGTTCCGGAAGACCGCGAAATCTTTCCGGCGCTGACGGTGCGCGAAAACCTGCGGCTCGGCATGAAGTCGGCCGCGGCAAAAGGCCGGTGGTCGATCGACGACATCTTCGCGCTGTTTCCACTGCTGCGCGAGCGTGCCGACGTGCAGGGCGGTGTGCTCTCCGGTGGCGAGCAGCAGTTGCTCACGATTTGTCGAACCCTGATGGGCGATCCTGATCTGATCCTGGTCGACGAGCCCACCGAGGGTCTCGCGCCGAGCCTGGTCACCCTGGTGCGGGATCTCCTGACCGAGATCGCCGGCCGCGGCGTTGCCATCCTGCTCATCGAGCAGAAGCTCACCATCGCGCTCGACATCGCCCATCGCCTTTACGTGATGGGCCACGGACGCATCGTGTTCGACGGGACGCCGCAATCCCTGCAGGCAAGCCCATCGGTGCGCCGGGAGTGGCTCGAGGTGTAGCGACGCGGGGCCGGCTCACCAGGGCAGCAGCGTATCGTTGAACGCGAAAAAGCACCCGGTCTCGTGCCGGCCGCAACGCTGAATGACGGCGCGCATGCCGGCCACACTCCGGTCGACATCGACGCGCGCTCCCGGTTCGGTCTTGGCCCATCCGGGATGGAGCGCGAGGACCACGATATGGCGCGGCTGGAGATCGATCGCGAGTCCCTTCACGACGGCATTGAGGCCCGCCTTGCTGGCCCGGTACGCATACGATCCTCCCGTCAGGTTGAGGGCGATGCTGCCCATTCGGCTGGAGACGAACGCCATCACCTTCATCGGGCTGGCAGCGACATGCTCGACGAAGGCCTCGGCGAGCTTCATCGGACCGATCAGGTTGACGTCGAGGATACGGTGCCACTGCCCATAGTCGGTCTTGGCGAAAGGCGGATGATGCTTCCCGAGCCCCGCGTTGCTCAAGAGAATGTCGATGGGCTCGCTGCGGAGCTCGCGCGCAAGAGCGTCGATCGCCGCCAGATCGGCGATGTCGAGCTTGAGGACGCGCACGTCGCCTTGGATCGCGTGCGTGGCGTGCGCGGTATCGGGATCGAGACACGTCGCGAAGACTCGATACCCATCGGCAGCGTACTGACGGGCGAACTCGACGCCGAGTCCGGTATCACAGCCGGTGATCAGAACAGTTGGCATGGGTAAGCTCGCGATGGATGGACAATGAGCGTCTTGACCGAAGTCAGCTGGCGCCGGAAAGAACCAATGGCTCGCGGAGCTCGATGTCCTGAGCGCGGAAATACAGGCGCACCGGGATCCGAGGCGAGCGTCCGAAGTCGGGCTTTTCGGCGGCCAGCCGGATGTTGTGCGAATCGTTGTCGGTGATGACGAAGCGACCCGCGGCATCGGTCGTGGCGCGGGGTCTTCTCGACATAGGTCGTGAAATTCAATACCCAGAGCACGACCGTCGCGCCCGGAACGGGTCGGCCGGCCGGGTCGACGACGCGGCCTGCGACGACGCCATGATTATGGGTCGATACATAAATGTTCCAGACGACGATGGCGATCGCGATCGCCGCGGGCACCAGCACGAACCGGTTGAGGACCAGGCGCCGCCAGGACGGCGGTTCGACGTCGTCGTTCATCCCTTGGTCGCCCCGGAGGTCAGGCCGCGGATGAACTCTTTCTGCGCCAGCAGGAACAAGAGAATGCCCGGCGCCAGCACCATGATGCAGAACGCGTAGAGCGCGCCCGTCGTGTCCTCCTGGTAGGAAAGGAAGCGCGCGAGGCCTAAGGGAAGCGTTTGCATGTCGGCGCTGCGCGTGACGATCAACGGCCAGAGAAAATTGTTCCAGGACCAGATGAAGGCGAGGATCACGTTCGTGGCAATCGCGCCCTTGGCGAGCGGCATCATGACTTTCCAGATGATGCGCCACTCGGCAAGTCCGTCGATGCGAGCCGCGTCGATCAGCGATCGCGGCACGGCATCGAAGCTCGCCTTGAACACGAAGATGCACACGATGGTCGAGCATTGCGGCAGGGCGAGCCCCCAATACGAGTCGAGGAGCCCGAGCTTCCCGGTGATGAGGTACGCCGGGATGATGGTCGCCTGAAACGGTACCATCATGCACGAGAGAAACAGCAGCAGGACGAACCGCTTCGCGGGAAAATCCCGCGTCAGCGCGTAGCCCGCCATGGCGTTCAAGGCCACGTTGGCGATGATCGCGATGAGTGAGACGACGACGCTATTGAGGAAGTAGCGGGCGAACGGGATGTAGTACCAGACGTCGACGTAGTAGAACGGGTGCGGCGCCCTGGGGAGGACGCTCGGCGGATAGGCGAAGATGTTCTCGCCCGTGACGCTCGTCTTGAGCACCCAGTAGAACGGAATCAGCATCAGGAAGCTGACGCCTACCAGGATGACGTGAATGGGCCAGCGCGGATAGCGATGCATCAGTCTGTCTCCACTGCGCCCGCGTTGCCGCCCGAGAGCCGATTCGCCATCCAGGCGATCGCGACTAGCAGCACGAAGAACACGACCGTCACGGCCGCGGCGTAGTCGAATCGCGTCTGCGAGAACCCGAGCTTGTAGATATAGGTCACGAGAAGCTCGGTCGCGCGCCCCGGGCCGCCGCCGGTCATCACGTAGACCAGATCGAAGCTCGTGAACGAATTGAGCATCCCGATCACCACGCATAGGAAGAGCGAGGGTTTGAGCAGCGGAAGCGTGACCCGCAGGAACCTGCGGAACGCGTTGGCGCCGTCGATCGCTGCGGCCTCGTAGAGGTTGGGCGGAATGTTCTGCAGCCCGGTCAGCAGGATGATCATGTAGAACCCGAGCATCTGCCA
>VBCL01000333.1 GCA_005888865.1 Betaproteobacteria bacterium
TATGGCTTCGGTGGCGTCATCGCCGCGCTGCCGGGTTTCATCGTCGTCGCCGATGCCCTGAAGGCGATTCCCAATCCGCTGGTGAACGAAGCGATCACTGTCACCACGCTCGCCGGCATTACCGGCTCGGCCTCCGGGGGTCTCAGCATCGCGCTCGCCGCGATGTCGGACGCATTCTATCAGGCCGCGAATGCTGCACACATACCACTCGAGGTACTGCATCGCATCGCGTCGATGGCGAGCGGCGGCATGGACACCCTGCCGCACAACGGCGCGGTCATCACGCTGCTGGCAGTGACCGGACTTACCCACAGAACGTCGTACGGCGATATTTTCGCGGTGACCTGTATCAAGACGAGTGCGGTGTTCGTCGCGATCGCCTTCTACTACCTCACCGGCATCTACTGACCGCCGATGAAGCGGCGGAGTCGGAATGAAGGCCCGCCATTCACTGGAAGGATCCACTCGTGACCAATTCGACCCACCCGTTGCTGACGGCATTTCAGGACGCGGGAAAAGGCAAGATCGTATCGGCAGCCGATGCCGTGCGGCTGATCCGCGATGGCGATACGGTGGCCACCGGAGGGTTCGTCGGCATCGGATTCGCCGAGGAAATCGCCATCGCACTGGAGGAGCTGTATCTGTCCACCGACGAGCAATACCTGCAGTCGGTCGGCAAGCCACGCAACCTCACCCTTGTGTACGCCGCAGGCCAGGGCGACGGCAAGGACAAGGGCCTCAACCACCTCGGACACGAAGGGCTCGTCCGGCGTGTCATTGGCGGACACTGGGGTCTGGTGCCGAAGCTCCAGAAGCTGGCGATCGCGAACCAGATCGAGGCGTATAACCTGCCTCAAGGGGTCATCTCCCATCTGTACCGCGACATCGCGGCCCACAAGCCCGGTCAACTTTCCACGATCGGGCTCGGAACGTTCGTCGATCCGCGCTTCGGGGGCGGCAAGCTCAACGCGCGTACGACCAAGGACGTCGTCGAGCTGATGACGATCGACGGTGCGGAGTACCTGTTCTACAGGACATTCCCGATCAACGTCGGGATCATCCGCGGCACGACAGCGGACCCCGATGGCAACGTCACCATGGAAAAAGAGGCGCTGACCCTGGAGGCGCTGGCGATCGCCACCGCAGCGCGCAACTCCGGCGGCATCGTTATCGTCCAGGTCGAGCGCATCGCCGAGCGCGGCAGCCTCAACCCGAGGCAGGTGAAGGTTCCTGGCGTCCTGGTCGACTGCGTCGTCGTCGCCAGGCCTGAGCATCACTGGCAGACGTTCGCCGAGCCTTACAGCGCGGCGTTCGCCGGAGAGATCAGGGTGCAGATGAGCGCCATTCCTCCCATGGCGATGAGCGAACGCAAGGTGATCGCGCGGCGCGCGGCGCTCGAGCTGAAACCGAACAGCGTCGTCAACCTGGGGATCGGCATGCCTGAGGGCGTGGCCAGTGTCGCCAACGAAGAAAAGATCATCGACCTGATGACTTTGACCGCCGAACCCGGCGTCATCGGTGGCATGCCCGCAGGAGGGCTCAATTTCGGCGCCGCGACCAACACGCAGGCGATCATCGATCAGCCGTACCAATTCGATTACTACGACGGTGGCGGCCTGGACGTCGCATTTCTCGGCCTCGCACAGGCCGACCGCGAAGGCAATCTCAACGTGAGCAAGTTCGGCCCGAAGCTCGCCGGTGCCGGTGGTTTCATCAATATCAGCCAGAGCGCCAAGAAGGTCGTTTTCGTGGGCACGTTCAACGCGGGCAGGCTCGATGTCGCAATCGAGAACGGCAAACTGCGAATCAGGGAAGAGGGAGCGTCGCGCAAGTTCGTCAACGAGGTCGAGCACCGCACGTTCAGCGGCCGTTACGCAGCCAGACGCGGGCAACCCGTCCTCTACATCACGGAACGCTGCGTGTTTTCCCTCGGTGAGGAAGGCCTCGAGCTCGTCGAGATAGCTCCCGGCGTAGACCTGGAACGCGACATCCTGGCGCAGATGGATTTCGCGCCGATCATGCCGAGACCGCCGCGACTGATGGACGGGCGCATCTTCCTACCCGAACCGATGGGCTTGCGCGAAAGCATGCTCTTGATACCTCTCGAGCAGCGTCTCACCTACGACCCGCAGCAAAACGTGTTCTTTATCAATTTCGAACGATTGGCAATAAAAACGCTCGACGACGTGGACAAGATCCGTAAGACGATCGAAGCGCGCCTCGCTCCGCTGAACAAGAAGGTGTTCGGGATCGTCAACTACGAGAACTTCACGATTCCGCCGGAGCTCACGGACGCCTATAGCGAGATGGTCCAGGGCCTCGTTGACCGCTTCTACTCCGGTGTGACCCGGTATACGACAAGCAGCTTCCTGCGACTCAAACTCGGCGAAGCCCTGCAAACGCGCAACGTCGCCCCTCACATCTACGAGAGCGCCGAGGAAGCCCGAGCCCACTTGCGGGAGCTCGAGAACAACGTCACTGCGTAGGAACCGCCGTTGTAGTCGGTAATAATGCCGATAAGCATCCTCGGGCCCGATTTCCGCCCCGCAATCATGAAGTCTTCTTGGCCGACATCGCGTCGAGCACGCGCGACGCGATGACGAGCTTCAGCACCTCGCTCGCGCCCTCGTAGATGCGCAGCGCCCGCACCTCGCGATAGAGGCGCTCCACAGCCATCCCCCGGACCACGCCCAGCCCGCCGAAGAGCTGCACCGCCGAATCGACGACCTGCTGCGCCGATTCGGTGGCGAAGAGTTTCGCGATCGAGGCCTCGCGCGTGATGCGGCCCCCTACGATATCCCGCGTCCATCCGGCCCGGTAGACGAGGAGCGCCGCAGCGTCCACGGCCACTGCCATGTCGGCAAGCCTGGCCTGGGTCAACTGGAATTCGGACAACGCATGTCCGAAGACCTGCCGCTTGAGCGCCCATCGCGTAGCTTCGTCGAACGCACGCCGTGCGAAGCCGAGCGCGGCGGCGCCGACGGTCGAGCGGAAGACATCGAGCGTGGCCATGGCGATCTTGAATCCCTCGCCGGGCCGGCCCAGCAGGCGATCGGCCGGAACAAGGCATCCAGTGAAGCGCAGCGTGCCTAGCGGATGCGGGGCGATGACGTCGATGCGCTGCGAAGCATCGAGACCCCGCGTGTCGGCGTCGACGATGAATGCCGACAATCCCTTC
>VBCL01000334.1 GCA_005888865.1 Betaproteobacteria bacterium
CACCAGCGTCACCCTCTGCGCGCCGGGCTCCAGCAGCAATTGCCAGACGATCGACCACATCCAGGTCGACACCGGTTCCGCAGGGTTGCGGATCATTGGGTCAGTGCTCTCGTCAACCCTGTCGCTTCCGCAGCAGGTCGATGCGGGCGGTAACCCGCTCGCGGAATGCGCCCAGTTCGTCGACGGTTACACCTGGGGGGCGGTGAGAGTTGCCGATCTCCATATCGCCGGTGAGCAGGCGAGCTCGACTCCGATCCAGGTCATCGGTGACGCAAGTTTCCCGACGGTACCCTTCAGTTGCTCGAGCAGCGGCCCGGCCGAAAATACAGTACAGGCATTCGGAGCCAACGGCCTGCTCGGTGTAGGTGTGTTCTTGCAGGATTGCGGCAGCGCTTGCGCTCAGGCCGCCGTTCCCGGCACCTATTACGTGTGCCCGGCGGTTAACTGCCAGCCGACGGCGGTCGCGCTCGCGAAGCAGCTGCAGAACCCGGTGGCGCTCTTCAGTGCCGACAACAACGGCGTCATCCTTCAATTGCCATCGGTCCCCGCGGCGGGTGCGGCGACGGCGACCGGCTCTCTGATCTTCGGCATCGGGACTCAGAGCGACAATGGGCTTGGCGGCGCGACGGTGCTCGGCGTCAATCCCAGCACGGGCAACATCGTCACGGCTTTCAACAACCAGACGTACACGAATAGCTACATCGACGCCGGGTCGAGCCTGCTGTTCTTCGGCATCAACATCTACCCGAGATGTACCGGGATCGGACAAGGCTTCTACTGTCCGCCAACGACCCAGAACCTGTCGGCGACGCTGCGTGGAACCGGCAACCCCACGAGCGTCGTCAGCTTCAGTGTGGCTAACGCCGATCAGGTGTTCGGCGCAAACCCCAGCTTCAACGCATTCAACAATCTCGCGGCCCCCAGCGGGGACACGACCACGTTCGCTTGGGGGCTGCCGTTTTTCTTCGGGCGAAACGTCTATACCGCCATAGAGGGCCGCAGCTCGCCGGGCGGCACCGGGCCGTATGTTGCCTTCTAAGGTTCCCTAATCGCCAGGAGGGGCGAGCCTACTTGCTTACGACTTCCCACTTGCCGTTCTTGACTTGGAAGATCGTCAGCAACCCTTTCGTCAAGTCGCCGTTCTTGTCGAACTCGATGTCGGCCGTCACCCCCGGGTATTTGATTTTCGCGAGCGCCGCCAAGCACTTTGCCGGGTCGGTCGAGTCGGCCGCCTTCATCGCTGCCGCGAGCACCATAACTCCGTCATAGAAGTAGGGCGTGTACAAGCCGATGTCCTGGTTGTAACGCGCCTTGTATTTGGCGGCGAACGCCTTCCCGCCCGGCCGGGATTCCAGCGCGGCGCCGGGCGTGGAGGCGATGTTTCCTTCCGCCGCCGGGCCCGCCAGTTCGATGAACTTGGCGGAGTTCATTGTTTCACCGCCCATCAACGGAATACTCATTCCCAGTGTCTTCATTTGCCTGGCCATCGGTCCAGCCTGGGCGTCGTAGCCACCGAAGAAAATCGCGTCGGGCTTGAGCGCTTTGATCGATGTGAGAAGAGCGTTGAAGTCGACTGCCTTGTCGTTGGTGTGTTCGCGCTTGACGACGCGACCGCCCGAAGCCTTGACCGCGGCCTCGAAGGAGTCCGCCAACCCTTGGCCGTAGGCCGTCGCATCGTCGATCACCGCGAGCTGCTTGAGCTTGAGAGTCTTGACCGCGTATTCGCCGAGCGCCGTACCCTGCTTGTCGTCGTCGGCCATCAAGCGGAACGCGGTCTTGAAGCCCTGGTGTGTGTATTTGACGTTGGTCGACACCGACAACTCCGGGATGCCGGCTTCGTTGTACACGCGGGACGCGGGGATCGTTACGCCCGAATTGAAGTGGCCAACAACCCCGGCGACCTTGGCATCGACCAGCTTCTGCGCAATCAACGGTCCCTGTTTCGGGTCGGCCTGATCATCCTCGGCCTGAAGCTGGAATTTCACCTTCTTGCCGCCTATCGTCGGGCCCTGACTGTTGAGCTCGTCGATCGCCATCTGCGCGCCGTTCTGGTTGTCCTTGCCGTAGTTGGCCTGCGGCCCGGTAAGCGGTGACGCGAAGCCGATCTTGACCACGTCTTGCGACCGGGCGGTGCCCGTCGCCAGCGCGAACAAAATGCCGAGTGCGACCGTGCTGATTTGTGTCCGAGAATTCAAGATGGTCTCCTTGTATGTCGATGAACGCCAGACTCGACTCGCTTCCACATACTACTCCCGCGCTTCCGCGGCGCGCGGGCTGAGCGCCCCGCGTTCGCTTCAGAGCTTGCCGGCGTAGTCCTTCTGCACCTGCTTGATCCGCTCGTGCGAGCCGAGGAAAGCGTGCTTCGACATGTCGGCCGAATATTTCGACGCAGGCGTACGCTTGCCGACGGCCTCGGCGAGCGCGCGGATGTGATGCGGCCCCGCGCCGCAGCACACGCCGAGGTACCGCACATTCATTGCCAGCGCCTCGCGACCGAAATCGGCGATCTCGAAGCGATTGCAGGTAAAGGGGTCGAGCGCTATCGGAAACGGGCGGCTGCCCCAGTCGCCGTGCCAGTGCGAATCGCGCAGCGACTGGAACGATGGCTCGCCATTGTGCGTGCGATACGGGACGGGCAGGGCGGCCACGTGCGTCTTCACGGCGCCGCGGATCTGTTTCAGGAGCGGCAGCATCGTCTCGGGGCCGCGGATGCAGTTCACGCCGACGACGTCGGCGCCGGCATCCGCGATGCGCTTGCACGCGTCGGCAACGCCCCAGCCCTCGCGCGTGACGTCCTCCTGGTGCATCGCCAGTGTGATGACGG
>VBCL01000005.1:0-8728 GCA_005888865.1 Betaproteobacteria bacterium
TCGGGGCCGCCGCCCGCGATACGGATTCACGCTGTGCAGATAGTCGCTGGCGAAGATCAGCATCGTTCCGGGCAGCATTTCGGGGATCATGTGACGCGTGACGCGGCCGGGCTCGTCGGGACAACACGCCTCGATGCGCGGATCGGCGAAACAGAGCTTGCCCGCCATCGGTTCATCGGGATCATCGTCGCCCGGGTCGAGCATGTAGACGATGCTGACGTTGGAGCGCAGATGACTGTGCGGCATGCAGTAGTCTCCGGCGCGGTACACGCTCGCCCAGCTGTCGTCGGTAAACACCGGCCGGCGCGACAGCGTCCGATGCGAGAGCATTAGCGCCCGGGCATGCACGAGCGCCGACGCGGCGGCGCTCCATTCGGAAATCTTGCGCACCTTGGTGCCACAGCCGCCGCGAAAGACCGTCGCGTTGCCCGAACCGGGAGGTTGCAGCACCAGCACGGAGCGCCACCGGGGGTCGCGTTCCGCAGCGAGAACGGCATCGACAAGCGCGGGATGAAACGCCTCGAAGTCAGCGAATCGCGCGAAGGCCATCATCGGCGCCGAGAGCGGCACGACGGCCTGCCGCTCGGGCCACGCCGGCAGCTCGACGCTGCCGACGCGGATCGTCGCGGGCAAAGCGGCTTGATCGCCCGAAAGCGCGTCGACTTCGGTGACCACGGCCTACCAAACTTCTCGCGTGGAGCGGAACGAATGGCGCGGCAGCCGCGTCACGCGTTTGCCGCCAGCTGCGGATTCAGACGCTCCTGCTTGCTGTGCAATTTATTGAGCGCGTTGATGTAGGCCTTCGCCGACGCGACCAGGATATCGGTGTCCGAGCCCAGCCCGTTGACGATACGCCCATCCTGTTCCAGCCGTACCGTGACCTCGCCCTGCGCATCGGTGCCGGTGGTGATCGCGTTGACCGAATAGAGTTGCATCTTCGCCTTGGAATGCGCCACCTGCTCGATGGCGCGGAACGTGGCGTCGATCGGCCCGTCACCGCGCGTATGCACGCTGCGCTCGGTGTCGCCAGCGCTCAGAGTCACTTCGGCCTGAGGCACCTCGCCCGTTTCCGAGACGACTTTCAGCGCGATCAGCTTGTAGAACTCGCGCTCGGGGGTCACGGTTTCGTCGGAGACCAGCGCGTGCAGATCCTCGTCGAAGACCTGGCCCTTCTTGTCGGCGAGCTCCTTGAAGCGCGTGAACGCGTGATTGAGCGTCTCCTCGCTGCCAAGATCGATGCCGAGCTCGGCAAGGCGCGTCCTGAACGCGTTGCGACCGGAGAGCTTGCCCAGCACCAGCCGGTTGGCGCCCCAGCCCACGTCCTCCGCGCGCATGATCTCGTAGGTCTCGCGGTGCTTGAGCACGCCATCCTGATGGATGCCGGACTCGTGCGCGAAGGCGTTGGCGCCCACGATCGCCTTGTTCGGCTGCACGGGGAAACCGGTGATCCCCGAGACCAGCTTCGACGCCGCCACGATGTGCGTCGTATCGATGCCAGTGACGCAGGGAAAGACGTCCTTGCGGGTCTTGACCGCCATCACGATCTCTTCGAGCGAAGCGTTCCCCGCGCGCTCTCCCAGCCCGTTGATCGTGCACTCGACCTGGCGCGCGCCGTGCATGACCGCGGAGAGCGAGTTGGCCACCGCCATCCCCAGATCGTTGTGGCAATGCACCGACCAGACGGCCTTGTCCGAGTTCGGGATGCGCTCGCGCAGCGACGCGATCAGCACACCGAACTGCCAGGGCATCGTGTAACCGACGGTATCCGGAATGTTGATCGTCGTGGCGCCCGCGCTGATCGCCGCCTCGACCAGACGGCAGAGGAAATCGGGTTCCGAGCGGCCGGCGTCCTCGGGCGAGAACTCGACATCGTCGGTATACTCGCGCGCCCATTTCACCGCCTTCACCGCTTGCTCGAGCACTTGCTCGGGCGCCATGCGGAGCTTCATCTGCATGTGGATCGGCGAGCTCGCGATAAAGGTATGCACGCGGCCGGATCCGGCGCCCTCGAGCGCTTCGCCGGCGCGGCGAACGTCGGACTCGTTGGCCCGGGCCAGGGCGCACACCGTGCTGCCCTGGATCGCGTGGGCGATCGCCCTCACGGCCTCGAAGTCACCGTTCGACGACGCCGGAAATCCGGCTTCGATCACGTCGACCTTCAGTCGTTCGAGTTGCTTGGCAATGCGCATTTTCTCCTCGCGCGTCATCGACGCGCCCGGACTCTGCTCCCCGTCGCGGAGAGTCGTATCGAAGATGATCAATCGGTCGGACATGGGTCACCTGCAAGGTGGACGTACTGGGATGATTCCGCCGCCGGGATTGACCGGGCGGGGCGCGCACAACAAGGAGGGGGATGGTTATCTGCGCGCGGGGCGCAGCAGCAGCAGACCGCCCAGGGGGGCGATCGAGGAAAGACGCGACCAAGGACGGCGCGGGCTGCTCATGGACGGACTATAACGAGATTCGTGAGGGCACGCAACCGGCACCTGGGCCCCGCCCGACGATCGGGTGGCATAATCGATCGCCACGGGCGCTGATTTCCGGCCTGACCGCGCGCTCTGCGCAAGGGGACCACCGGACTATTGCGGCGGCCGGGTGGAGAGTCAGCCGAGCGAGGTCGACCCCGGGTACCTTGGCGCGACTGCGAGAATAGCGAATGCGGATACCCTCAACGGCCGAATTCCTCGATCCTTCGCTTTATCGAAGAGCGGCGCGCAAGATTCGCCGGATGATCAGTGACACGATGCCGCACAGATCGGGCGACTATGAAGATCGCCTGCGACTCGAGCGAAATACTTATAAAGACTGCCCGGACGTACACAATTTGCCCGAGATCTTTCACTATTGGTCAAACAAGTATCTACTTCCCAAGGCATTGCAACTTGGCTTCGACCATCCGGACGAATTCTTCGCATTGCACCTGCAAGAGGCCGGATTTCGTGAAGGACACAAGCCTCCTCGCTTCGTAAGCATTGGCGCTGGAAACTGCGATACAGAAGTGAGAGTCGCCAAGCGGCTCCGCGATCGCGGATTGGGAGCTTTCACGATCGAGTGCATCGACATCAATCCCGCGATGCTCGAGCGTGGTCGCGAAATGGCTGAGCGGGAAGGCGTGGCGTCCTTCGTCCTGATGACGCAAGCTGATTTCAACGATTGGCGCCCCTCCAGTCAATACGAAGCCGTTATGGCCAACCAATCGCTGCATCATGTGCTCGAGCTCGAGCATCTGTTTGGTTCCATCGCGGAAGCGCTGCAGCCAGGGGGGCTCTTTATCACGTCGGACATGATCGGACGCAATGGCCATCAGCGTTGGCCGGAGGCGCTGGAGATCGTGCGGGAGTGCTGGAAGGAGCTTCCGCATTCCTATCGCTTCAACCAGCAAACGCGGCGATTCGAAGAGACGTTTCTGGACTGGGATTGTTCGACGGAGGGCTTCGAGGGTATTAGAGCGCAGGATATATTGCCTCTGCTTGTCGAGAGGTTCGAATTCGATCTCTTCTTACCTTTCGCCAATGTGATCGACCCCGTTATCGACAGGTCCTTTGGTCACAGCTTCGACCCGCGTCGAGACTGGGACCTTGCTTTTATCGACCGCGTTCACGCGCGAGATGAGTACGAGTTGGGTCGTGGCACGATCACGCCGACGCACATGTTCGCGGTCATGTGTGTGGGGCGAAAGGGCAGATCCGCGTTTCTAGGTGCAATGACACCGGCCGGTTGCATTCGGCGCGCGTAGCCGCGTCCCGTGACTGCACAAGGCCATACGTTCGCGCTTCGCCACGGATTGCCCGAGCCATGCTGACTGGCTTCCTTTCGAGCCGCGTCCAGCCCGCCGTGGACACCACCGGGGCGCTGCGGCAGGGCGCCCTCATGATGGGGGCGATGCTGGTCACCGGAATCGTCTCCGCATTCGTGCTCAAGCAGGACGTCAACTGGGACCTGCAAAACTACCACTTCTACAACGCCTGGGCGTTCGTGCATCAGCGGCTCGGTTGGGACATTGCGCCCGCGCAGCTGCAGACTTACCACACTCCGCTGCTCGATCTGCCGTTCTACGCGATGGTCGTCGTCGATTGGCCCCCGCCGCTGATTTCGTTTGTCATGGGCCTGCCGGCCGGCATCGGCGTTTTCTTCCTGGGCAAGATCCTGCTCGTGCTCTTCGCAGACGTGCCGCGCCGGGAGCGCTGGCTTTACGCCGCGATCGCTTTCTTGATCGGGATCACCGCATCGGGTCCCGTGTCGCAACTTGGCACGACCCTGATCGAATGGCAGGGCACGGTCCTGGTGATGATCGCGCTGTGGCTGGTGCTCAAACGCTCCGCCGAGGGAGCATTGGGCTGGCGCACGCTGGTCGCTGCGGGGCTCTTATGCGGGATGGCGAGCGGGCTGAAGCTCACGGCGGCAATGTACGCGGTCGGCCTGTGCGCGGCGGTGCTCCTGCGGCGGCCGGTCTTCCGGATAGGCTTTCGAGACGCGCTCGGCTTCGGTCTCGCAGTACTTGTCGGCCTTTTCCTGACGCTGGGCCCCTGGATGTGGACGCTGTATACCCACTTCGACAA
The DNA here is from genome assembly GCA_005888865.1 of Betaproteobacteria bacterium. Taxonomy (GTDB): domain Bacteria; phylum Pseudomonadota; class Gammaproteobacteria; order Burkholderiales; family Casimicrobiaceae; genus PALSA-1003. Next base: position 4,560 of record VBCL01000005.1, read on the forward strand.
TCCGCTGTTTCCGTATTTCAACGATGTGTTCCGCTCGCCGTGGTGGGATGAGGCGCCTCTCTTCGACCGCCGATTCGGACCGCATACGTTGCTGGAATGGCTCGGCTTTCCGTTCCGTTTCTTTGGATATTCGTCGTTATTCGTCACCGAGGTGCGCTTTCGCGACTGGCGGCTGGGCCTTCTGTGCGTCACCGCGATCGGGGCGCTCATCACGTGGTCGATTCGAAGAGTAACCAAGCGCGACCATGTCCCACCACCGCCGCGGCCTCGCCCGGTCTGGCGCGTGTTGACTGTCTTCTGGTGCGTGTCGTTCGCGCTGTGGACGACGATGCATTTCATCTACCGGTATCTGCTGCCGCTCGAGCTCCTGTCCGGAGCGCTGCTGGTGTATCTGCTGCGCTCGTGCGTGCCATCGCACTCGATGCCCGGCGCAACGGTCGTAGTTGCGGCACGGACCACAGTGCGCTATCCGCGTTGGTGGCGTCGTGAGTCCTCGCAGCACCATTTCGAAGTGAAGATCTCTCCGCCGAGATGGTTGGCGAGTACGACGGTGATGGTCGCAGCGCTGGCGATCTTCACCGTCGGCTATCCCGAATGGTGGCATCGTGAATATTCGCAGCACTATTTCGAGGTGAAAGTCCCTCCTGTAGCAGCGCACGCGGTCGTTCTGCTCGTCAATGACGCGCCCATGGCCTACGTGCTGCCATTCTTTCCTCCGGACGGCCGCTTTCTCGGCGCCGACAACAACTTCAACGACCCTCGGCGCCACAATCGCCTGGAAGCCGAGATCGCGAAGATCGTGCGCGAGCATGACGGGCCGCTGTACTCGCTGTCGTTTCCGGCGGGCGCGAATCCCGAGGTCCTGCGGGCGCATCAGCTGGGCCGAATCGACGGCGGCTGCGCCCGCGTAGAAACCAACATGGTCACCAGCCCCATCGAGCTTTGCCGCCTCGAGCGCATCGACGGCGCGCGGACCGCGCCACCGCAGCCGCCAGGCTGATCGAGCGAAAAACGATGCGCAGGACCGGGCGTCAGCCGCGGCGGCGCTTGATAGCCACCCACGCCGACCAGAGATAGCCCGACAGCGCGTAGGCAACGAATCCTGCGAACAACACGATCGCCGGTTGGACGCTCACCAGAACGAAGAACAGCGCGATGAGAAAGACGACGACAAACGGCACGCTGCGTCGCAGATTGATCGTCTTGAAGCTGTAGTACTTGAAGTTGCTGACCATGGTGAGGCCGGCAAACACGGTTACGGCCCACGCCCACCAGCGCATTCTCTCCGGATCGAGCGCGTTGTCGTCCATGATCCACACGAACCCGGCGACGAGCGCCGCCGCTGAAGGGCTCGGCAACCCCTGGAAGAAGCGCTTGTCGGCGACGTCGAGCATGGTATTGAAGCGCGCCAGGCGCAACGCGGCGCAGACGCAATAGACGAAGGCGGCACCCCAGCCCCAGTTGCCCATGCTGAGCAACGCCCATTCGTAGACGACCAGCGCCGGCGCTGCGCCGAAACAGACCATGTCCGAGAGGCTGTCGTACTCGGCGCCGAACGCGCTCTGCGTCTTGGTGAGCCGCGCGACGCGGCCGTCCAGACCGTCGAGCACCATCGCGACGAAGATGGCGATCGCCGCGTGATCGAAGCGGCCATTCATCGCCTGCACGATCGCGTAGAAGCCGGCAAACAGCGCCGCGGTCGTGAAAAGATTCGGTAGCAGGTAGATGCCGCGGCGGCGGATGCGGTTCTTGGCGAGCGCCCGCTCCTGCTGGTAATCCCCCATGGAGAACAGCCTAGCAGTTAGGCTGCGACGCCGCAAATGCGCCCTGCGGCGCGAGCATCAGGCGAGCTCGGCGACGATCGTCGTCGTCGCATACGCCGCGTCGCCGACGGCCACCTTCGGACGGGCGTCCGGGGGCAGATACAGGTCGACGCGCGAACCGAACCGGATGAACCCGTAGCGCTGGCCGCGCGAGAGACGGTCGCCCGGCTCCACGTAGCAGAGGACGCGACGCGCGATCAGGCCGGCGATCTGCACGCACGTCACGTCGACGCCGGCCGAGGTCGTCAGGTGCAAGGCGCTGCGTTCATTCTCGAGTGACGCCTTGTCGAGCGCCGCGTTGAGAAACCTCCCAGGGTGGTACCACTTGTTCTTCACCACGGCGTCGACCGGGCTGCGGTTCGAGTGCACGGCGAAGACATTCATGAACACGCTGATCTTGAGCGCGTCACGGTCGAGGTAGGGGTCGCGCGTGCGCTCGACAAGCACGATCTTGCCGTCGGCCGGCGAGAGAACTGCATTCGCCATTTCCGGAGCGACGCGCGGCGGATCGCGGAAGAACTGCACGATGAAGAGCGCCACCAGCCACGCGAGCGCGGCGAGCCACCACGGGCCCGCCCATGTCAGCGCCGCGGCAATAAACAACGCGAGCGCGACGAAGGCCCAACCCTCGCGGGCGATGATCGGATGTGGATAGGCGGGAGTCGACATTCTCGAGAGCGACAACGCGATTCGCCCGAGTATATCGCGAGCGCGACGGCATCGCGCCGCTGCGCTATTTCGTCTGCTCGTCGACCCGCTTTCCGAGCTCCTGCGCGTCGCGCTGCAGCTGCTGCTCGAGTCCGCGCGCACGTTCGATCGGCGCGCGCGGCGCGCGCGGCGCAGCGCCCGGATCGACCTCGGCCGGAGCAGCGGCGCCGGGGCCGCGCGGCCCCGCCCCGGCCGACGTCCCGGTGCCCGGCATCAGTCCGTTGGTCTTCAGGGCCGTTTGCGCCAGCACTGCGACGATGACGAGCGCGATCAGGATCGCGATCAATCCGATCCAGCCGCGCTGGCGATCGATGGCGCGCAGCCTCAGTTGCGGCTCTGGTCGACGAGCTTGTTCTTCCGGATCCACGGCATCATTTCGCGCAACTTCGCGCCGACCTGCTCGATCGGATGCTCGGCGGTCATCCGCCGCCGCGACAGCAGGGTCGGCGCGCCGGCGCGGTTCTCCAGGATGAAGTTCCTGGCGTATTCGCCGCTCTGGATCCGGGCGAGCGCCGCGCGCATCGCGTCCTTGGTTGCCGGGGTGATGATCAGCGGCCCGGTAACGTATTCGCCATACTCGGCGTTGTTCGAGATCGAGTAGTTCATGTTGCCGATCCCGCCCTCGTACATGAGATCGACGATGAGCTTCAGCTCGTGAAGACATTCGAAATACGCCATCTCCGGCGCGTAGCCGGCTTCGACGAGGACCTCGAAGGAGGTCTTGACCAGCTCCACGCAACCGCCGCACAGCACGGTCTGCTCGCCGAACAGATCCGTCTCCGTCTCTTCCTTGAACGTGGTCTCGATCACGCCGGCGCGCGCGCCGCCGATCGCGGCTGCATACGACAGCGCAAGGTCGCGCGCCTTGCGGCTCACGTCCTGGTGGACTGCGATCAGCATCGGCGTGCCGCCGCCCTGCACGTACGTCGAGCGCACGGTGTGTCCCGGTGCCTTGGGCGCGATCATCACCACGTCCAGGTCGGCGCGCGGCGCCACCTGCCCGTAATGGATGTTGAAGCCGTGCGCGAAGGCGAGTGTGGCGCCCTTCTTGACGTTCGGCTCGACTTCGGATTTATAAACCGCGGCGATGTGCTCGTCCGGCATGAGCATCATCACCAGATCGGCGCTTTTCACGGAATCGGCGACCGCTGCAACCTTGAGCCCCGCCTTCTTCGCCTTGTCCCATGACGCGCCACCCGGACGCAAACCGACGGTCACCTTCACGCCGGAATCGTTGAGATTCTGCGCGTGCGCGTGGCCTTGCGATCCGTAGCCGACGATCGTGACCTTCTTGCCCTTGATCAGCGACAGGTCGGCGTCTTTCTCGTAATACACTTTCATCATCACAGTTCCCTTCGTCCAATGCCTTGGTCTAAACTCTCAGTATGCGCTCGCCGCGCCCGATGCCCGACGCACCGGTGCGCACCGTTTCCAGAATAGCGCCCGGCTCGATCGCCTGCAGAAACGCATCGAGCTTCTCGCCCGGCCCCGTGAGCTCGATCGTGTAGCTCCTGTCCGTGACGTCGAGGATGCGGCCGCGGAAGATGTCCGCGAGCCGCTTCATCTCGTCGCGATCCTTGCCCGCGGCGCGCACCTTCACCAGCATCAGCTCGCGCTCGATGTGGTTGCCCTCGGTGA